>CAXNDA010000028.1:0-11760 GCA_964200875.1 Chloroflexota bacterium
ATACCGTGCACCCCTTCACCGGTGACCCCGCCGGCATGACGCCCATCTCGGGCGCTGACCCGGCGAAGAACCTCCTGCTCGAGCTGCCACTGCCACCAGTGACCAGCGGGGTGTTGAGTACAGCGCTAACGCTGCCTGGGTTCACCATACAGATGGCGGCCGGCAACCGCGTCATGGAACTGACGCTGCCCACCCCGTTCCTAGCGGCCCCTTCGCTGACAGTTCCGGTCAACGGCACGTCGGTCCCCACCAACGTGGGGCCCGACGGGATACCTGCGGTGCTCGCTTGGGACCCGGTATCGGGCGCCAACAGCTACCAGGTTCGCATCGGCCTCGCCCCCGATCTCGCGGATGGCGTCGCCCTGGGCACCGGCAGTGGCAGCGACCCCGTGATCACCAGCGCTGTCACCAGCATCGCTGGAGCGCGCTTCGCGCTCGTGCCGGGCAGTACCTACTACTGGGGCGTGCAGGTGCAGAGCGCCGGCGGCCTGCCGGTGGAGGAGGGACCGTGGTCGGCAACCCGTTCGTTCAAGGTGGTGGGCGCCACCGACGACGGCATTGGCGGCAAGAACTTGAAGATAAGCACCGCAAAAATGGCCCCCGGCTCCATCGACTTGGCCTGGGATAACGGCGGCATTCAGGCCGGTTACCGGGTCATGCGCATTGACATGTCGCTCGGTTCAACCGCGATCGTCGCTTCCATGGGCGCCGGGGCCGCCTCCTTCGGCGACGTTACTGCGCTCACGGGGCGGGTGTACTGTTACGCGGTGATCCCGTTCGATAGCTCCGACGCCGCGCTTGGTATCTCCGACGTGGAGTGCGCCCTGACCGGCCTGAAGTCTGGGACCGTCATTCCCACTAACTTCACGTTAAGTCTGAACCAGTCGGCCACCACCACGCTCACCTGGGGGGCGCCGGCCGGCGGGGCCGACAGCTTCGCGCTGGTGGTGATACCGCTCGACGGGTCGCCCACATCCACAATCACACTGGCAGGCGCCACCCGTGTGTATGGGCGGGAAGAGCCGGGCGGCGTGGCGGCCTGCTACGCACTGATCGGCGTCAAGGGGGCGGCCTTCGGCAACACCGATCTGGTGTGCGGTATCCCTGGCGTCTCGACGTTAGGTAAGGCGAAGGCGGGCGCGGGCGGCGGACCAGGTGCGAAGACCGTTGGGGGCAAGAAGTTGACGCTGGGTCAGGCCCTGGAGCGGGTGAGGACCGCGGTAGCGCCGTTGCGACAGGGAGCGACTGGTGTCGCAGAGCGGGCGAAGCAGGCAACCGAAAAGGGGCTGCCGAATGGACCGGGCCGCGGCGGGCGCTAGCCTGATAGTGGGTTGACGGGAGGAGGGGCGCAGCGAAAGCTGCGCCCCTCCTCAGCTCCGGGGGCGCTCACGGCGGTATACTACCGGTAACATCCCGCACCTATCAGGAGTCTTCCCGTGAACCTGCCACGCCTCACCGTCGCCGCCGGAGACATCGCCACCCAACAGGTGGATACCCTGGTGGTGAACCTCTTCGAGGGCGTGACCGCTCCGGGTGGCGCGACCGGTGCGGTAGACGCTGCACTCGGCGGCGCAATCACCCAGCTCATCGGCGATGGCGAGCTGAAGGGGAAGGCCGGTGAGTACACGCTGATCCACACCTTCGGCAAGCTGACGGCGCGACGAGTGGTGGTGGTGGGCCTCGGCAAGGCCGCGGGATTCGACCTCGACCGCGCCCGCAACGTCGCCGCCGAAACGGCGCGCTATCTGCGGGGGCACGCTACCAAGCGGGCGGCGACCATCGTGCATGGGGCCGGTGTCGGCGGGCTCGAGCCGGCGGCGGCCGCGCAAGCCCTGGCCGAGGGCACGCTGATGGGCCTGTACCGCTTTGATCGCCACAAGACGAAGCGCAACGACGGCAGCGACGACCCGGGCTTCACCGAACTGCTGGTGATCGAGCACGACGCCGCCAAGCTGCCTGCGCTGCAACAGGGCGTGGAGACCGGCCGCATCATCGCCGAGGCTACCAACCTGTGCCGCGACCTGTCGAACGAAGGCTCCAACGAGATGACGCCGAAGCACTTGGCCGAGGCAGCGCGCACGGTCGCCGCCGCCACCGGCCTGGCCTTCCGCACCTACGGCCGCGACGAGATGCAGCAGATGGGCTTCGGCGCGCTGCTGGCGGTGGCTCAAGGCAGCGCGCAGGAGCCGCAGTTCATCACCCTGTACTATCAGGCGGCGGGCGCGCCGGCCGGGAAACCGGCGGTCGCGCTGGTGGGTAAGGGCGTCACCTTCGATTCAGGCGGCATTTCCATCAAGCCTGCCGACGGCATGGATGCGATGAAGTCCGACATGTCGGGCGGGGCCGCCGTTATCGCCGCGATGCAGGCCATCGCCGTGCTGAAGCCCGCGGTCAGCGTGTGGGGCCTGGTGCCCGCCGCCGAGAACATGCCCAGCGCCACCGCCTATAAGCCCGGCGACATCGTGCGGGCGGCCAACGGCAAGACCATCGAGGTGGTGAATACCGACGCCGAAGGCCGCATGCTGCTGGCCGACGCCCTCTCCTGGGCGCGCAAGGAGGGCCTCTCGCCGCTGATCGACGTGGCCACGCTCACCGGCGCTGCTTCGGTGGCCCTCGGGCCCTATTACGCCGGCATCATGGGCAACGACCAAGCCACCATCGACGGCGTGCTGGCCGCGGCCAAAGAGGCCGGCGAGAACTTCTGGCAGCTTCCGCTGACCGATGAGTACAAGGACTTGGTGAAGAGCGACATCGCCGATGTGCGGCAGACCGGCACCGGCCGCGCCGGCGGGGCCATCAGCGCCGCCCAGGTACTGCACGAGTTCGCCGAGGATACCCCCTGGGCCCACCTGGACATCGCCCCCACGTACCGCAGCAGCAGCGACAAGGGCGTGCTGGTGAAGGGCTCCACTGGTGTGGCGGTGCGCACCATGATCCGCTTCGTCATGCGCCAAGGCGCGGAGTAGGGAGCCGCTCATGCGCTGGTCATCCGCCATCTCTGACAACGCCGATCTCGCCGTCGCGATTCGCGACGCCGCGACCGAAGCCATCGCCGGCCTTGAGGGCGAGCCCGCCCATCTCGCGGTGGTGTTCGTGTCGACGCACCACTACGGCGGCTTCGACCTGGTGCCGGAGCTGCTGAAGCCGCTGCTGGGCGACGCGCTGCTGCTGGGCTGCAGCGCGGGCGGCGTCATCGGTGGCGGGCACGAGGTGGAGCAACGGCCCGGGTTCTCCATCACGCTGGCCAGTCTGCCGGGCGTGGAGATCGCCCCGTTCACGGTGACCGACGACGAACTCCCGAACGAGGACGCCTCCCCGGACGCCTGGGCCGCCCTGGTGCACGCCACCCCCGACAGTAATCCGCACTTTGTGCTGCTGGCCGACCCGTTCTCGATGCGCATCGACGACCTGGTGGTGGGGCTCGATTACGCCTTCCCGCTGGCCGCCAAGGTGGGAGGGATGGCCAGCGCCGGCGCCCGCAGTGGAGTGAACGCGCTCTACCTGGGCGATCGGGTCATCAAGAGCGGTGGCGTCGGCGTGGCGCTCACCGGCAACGTCGCGGTCGATACCGTGGTCGCGCAGGGCTGCCGCCCCATCGGCGAACCGATGCAGATTACCCGCTGCGAGCGCAACGCGTTGCTGGAGGTGGAAGGCCGTCCGCCAATGGAGGTGCTGCAAGAGCTGTACAGCCGCGCCAACGGCCACGACCAGCAGTTGTTCAACGGCTCGCTGTTCTTGGGGCTGGTGATGGACGAGCTGGCCGGCGAGTACAAGCTTGGAGACTTCTTGATCCGCAACCTGATGGGCGTCGATCGCGAGCATGGGGCGGTGTATATCGGCGCCATGTTGCGGGAGCACCAGACGGTGCAGTTCCACCTGCGCGACGCCGGCACCGCCTCCGACGACCTGCGCAACATGCTGGGCATGTACCTGGCGGAGCACGAGCCGCGCCACGCCGAGGGTGCGCTGCTGTTCAGTTGCCTCGGCCGCGGCGCCGGCCTGTTCGGGGCGCCCGACCACGACACCGACCTGTTCCGCGAGTTCGTGGGCCCGGTACCGCTGGGCGGGTTCTTTTGCAATGGCGAGATCGGCCAGGTGGGCGGCGGCACCTACGTGCACGGCTACACCAGCAGCTTCGGCATCTTCCGGCCCGCCCGCCGCGACTAGGGGACCTCTGTTAGCGTCCGGATTTCGAGCGCGCATCCTGCGGTTCGGCGGGCTCATGCTAGCGCCGTTCGTCTTGCTCGGCGCAGGCTGCGGTCTCCCGCAGGCGCCCGACGCTACGCCGGCGCCGCCGGATCCCGAGGAGGTGCTGCACCGCACCATCGCCGCCCTCGGGGCCGCGACCAGCTATCGCTTCGACGGCAGCCTCACGCGGACGCCGCCTCCCTACAGCCTGAGCGTGACCTTCACCGGCGAGGCGCTGCTGCCCGACCGGCAGGCCGCCGACGTGACCACAGCAACGGGGGCCCGGTCGCGGGTAACCATCACCGGCGGTACCTGGACCTCCGTGGATGCGGCGGGCGCAACCTCCAGCGGTGTGGGCAACCCGCCGGGGCCGTGGTCACCGCAGGCGGTGCGCGGCGTCATCGGCGCGCTATCGGGGAGCGCCGTTTGGCGTGGTACAGAGTCGGGGGCCGGCGCAAGGCTGCTGCATTTGGAAGGCTCGATCGACTGGGCAACTGCCCGGGGTGGCTTCACCGGCGCGCCCGGCCCGTTCCTTCCCCCGCCCAGTAAGCCGATAACCGTGGCGCTGTGGGTGGGCGAGGCCGATGCGCTGCCACGTCGTCTGACCGTGGTGTGGGAGGCGCTGGTACCCGGCCAGAACACCGGCCAGACCATGACCACCGACTACGAGATGCGCTTCCGCGACTTCAACGCTCCGGTGGCGGTGCCTTAGGGGCCCGGAGGCGAGGACTGAAGCTTTCGGTGTTGGCAGACGCTGGCGCAAGGGAACAGGCCACCGCATCTGGGTGACCTGTTCCCTTGCGCCAGCGCTCTGGGCTGTTCGGAGGCTACTCCACGAAGGGCAAGATGCTGACGTGGATGGCGCCGGGTGCGCCCTTGCCGGCCACGGCGTCGATGGCTTCGGCGGCGCGGTTCATGGGGAAGGTGTGGGTGGAGATGTCCTCCATGGGGAGGTTGCCGTTGGTGATGAAGTCGATGGCCAGCTCCACCGACTTGTAGCTGTGGCCGTTGGCCTGCTTGATCACCAGCTTGCGGCGGCCAAAGGTGCTGACGTCGATCATCTCCTTACCCGCCGCGGCCAGCACAATGTTGCAGCGCTTGCCCGCCACCGCAATGCTGTCTTGCACCGTAGTCTTGCCGCCACCGGTCACGTTCACCACCACGTTCACGCCCTCGCCGCCGGTGGCGTCCATCACGCGGGCCTTGAAGTCCTCGGTCTGCACGTCGATGGTGTGGGTGGCCCCCAGCTTGCGGGCGATCTCCAGGCGGCGGGTGTCGCCGCTCAGGCCCGTCACGATGATGGTGCTGGCGCCGGCGGCCTTGGCGGCGATGACGCACGCGAGGCCCTGCTGGCCGGGGCCCTGCACCAGAATCGCATCGCCCAGGCTCACTTCGCCGTAGCGGTAGGCCCACTCCACGCCGTTGCTGAAGGGCAGGAAGGCCGCGGCGTGGGCCGCCGGCACCTTCGAGGACATGCGATGCACCACGGCATCGGGGTGAATGTACATGTACTCGCTGTAGCCGCCCCAGAGGGCCGGGCTGATGTCGATGCCGGTGGAGCCGTACCACAGGCGCGGACCCTCGCTGGCGATGTCGGTCTGCGGGCAGAAGCGGAAGTCGTCGGAGCGGCACCACTCGCACTTGCCGCAGGGTACGTACTCCTCCAGCGCGACGCGGTCGCCCTCCTTCACCTTCCACTTGCGGGCGGCGGTTGCCCCCAGCTTGACCACGATCCCCACGTTCTCGTGACCCAGGATCTTGGGCCCGTTGCCCATGCGCTCGCGCCCGTGGATGTCGGACCCGCAGATGCCGCAGGCCTCAAGCTTCAGCAGACCGCCGTCGTCGGGCACGTCCGGCAGGTCGAACTCGCGCATCTCGAACTGATTGGGGGCCACCAACACGGCGGCTAGGCTCTTCTGTGGCATGGTCTGTCTCCTATGGCGAACGTGACCTTACTTCTACTCCTAGAACCACCGCTCTGCAAGTGGGGCTCGCACCGACGGCCCATAGGGTAACCCGTCATTGCGAGAAGCCGGCAGGCGCCGAAGCAATCGTGTCACCTGGCTATCGCCTCAAGCCTCTCGCCTGATGCGCGCTCACCACGATTGCCACGCCCGGCTGCCGCCCGGCTCGCAATGACGGTTGTCCCTCGTTGTCTCGTTACGACCGCTCGCGCTCGCGCTCCCGTTCGGCGGTTGCCTTCTCGCGCAGTAGGCGAGGGCGAACCTTGTAGTACAGGTACGGGAACTCCTCCTTGGCCATAGCCTCGAAGAAGTAGCGGATACCGGGAGCTACCCGAATCTGCTTGGACTGCACGTCACTGGTGTTGATGTGCTGGTGCTTGGTCTGCGGGCCCTGCACGTGGAAGCAGGTGCCCTCCTTCCAGGGGATCTTCTCCTCGTCCACAATGCTGTAGCCCGAGCCCTGGATGATGTAGAGATGGGCCTCCATGTGGGCGTGGGTGCCACCCTCATCGTGTGGCTGATTGATCAGGTAGCTGCTGATCTCCTGCTCGTACGGGTGCCAACCGTTGGTGTCTTTGCCCACCCGCATGAAGTTGACGCCCCCGGCGTTGTGCAGGCCCGGCCGAATGCCGGCCGCGGCATAGCCCTCGATGGTGCCGAGCACGATGGGCTTGTCGGGGTCGATCTCCAGGATCTCCTCGGGGGCAAGGCCGGGTCCGCCCTCAGCGCCCATGGTCGTCGGCGCCTCTTCGATCTTCAGCACGATGCGGCGGCCGCGGTCATCGAAGCCGTTCTCGGACACCGGCACTGTGGGGAGTGCGGTGGTCCTGCCCCAGTTGTCGTACTGCGTGAAGCGGGCCATCCCGCACCAGAACTCCAGGTGCGGCGACATCACCGAGAAGTAGCGGGCCGGCACATCGCCGGTGTTGAAGTGCTGGTGCACGGCGCCGAAGGGGATGATCAGCGTGCTGAACTGCTCCCAGTTGTAGCGCACGCCGTTCACGATGGAGAAGCCGCTGCCCGCGATGATGTGGATCGCCTCTTCGCCATGCTTGTGGGTGCCGGTGTGAGCGCCCACCGGGATCTCCGAGATCATGCTGGTGGAGCCCCAGGTGCGGAAGCCGGTCTCGGGTGTGACCAACAGGCCGACCTTGGCGTCCTGCTGCGTCTCGACGTACTCCACCTCTTCTTCATGAATCCACTTGCGGGCGTTGCTGAACTCCTCCCGCGACTTATCCCACATATTCAGCCAGTCGTCATAGAACGTTGGCAATTGGTTGTCCTTTCCCTGCATTCCGTGCAGGACGGTTGATTCCCAAACTTACGTGAGCCCCGTCTACGGTTGGGGCTCCTGCCGCCGTGAACGGCGGGCCGAGAGCTGGACGCTAAGCCCGGCCTCTGGTTGGATGCCACCACCATTCCTGGGCCCGCCGTTCACGGCGGCAGCCCCGCATCCACTCCTTGCTGCTGCTCACCGCCACTACTGCCGTAACCGCGGGTCCAGCGTATCGCGCAAAGCATCGCCCAGAACGTTGAAGCCCAAGATGACGAACGTGATCACCAACCCTGGAGCGAAGGCCATCCAGATGGCGGTGGTCATGTAGGTGCGACCGCCGCCGCTCAGCATTCCACCCCAGGTGGGGAAGGGGGGCGGCACACCCAGGCCGAGGAAGCTGAGGCTGGTCTCCGCAAGAATAGCGGTGCCCAGGCTGCCCGAGATGATGATGATGAACGGCGCGAAGCAGTTGGGCATCACGTGCAGCAGCATCAGGCGCCAGTCTCCGGCCCCCACGGCGCGCGCTCCATCGATGTACTGGTTGCGCATCACGCTGAGCGCTTGGCTGCGGATAACCCGCACGCCTGAAGGGATGAGCGTGAACGAGATGGCGCCGATGACGTTGATCAGTGACGCGCCGAGCACGGCGACCACGGCCATGGCCATCACCAGTACCGGCAGGGCCAGCAGCACGTCGGTCAGCCACTGGATCGCCTTGTCGATGATGGTGCCCTGGTAGAAGGCAGACATGATGCCCAGCAGCGCGCCGATGCCCTTGCCGATGAACACACTCACCAGCGAGACCGTCATGCTGATCTGGCCGCCCCAGATGATGCGGCTCAGCAGATCGCGCCCCAACTCATCGGTGCCGAACCAGTGCCGCATGCTGGGCGCGCCCACCGATGGGCCGACCGCGAGTTCCAGCGGGTCGTACGGCGCGGTTATCGGCGCGAGGGCCGAGACGACGGCCACAAACAGCAGCACGATAGCGGCAACCGCACCCACCGGTTTGTGGGCTGCGGTGCGACGCAGGCGGACGACCCAGCTATCATGCGATGCCGTACCCAGGGGGCCAATAGCGAGAGCTTGTTCTTGTGCCATGACTATTTAAACCGGATGCGGGGGTCCATCACCCCGTACATCACGTCCACAAAGATATTGAGCAACACGAAGAAGAAAGCGAAGAACAGGATGTTCGCCTGCAGTTGCGAATAGTCGCGCTGGAAGATGGCCTCGGCGGTGAGCCGGCCCACGCCGGGCAGCGAGAAGATGTTCTCGATGATGACGGTGCCGCCCAACAGCCGCCCAAGCTGCAGGCCGAGAATCGTGATCACCGGGATCATCGCGTTCTTCAGCGCATGCTGCACAATCACCCGGCCCTCCAGCAGGCCCTTGGCGCGCGCGGTGCGCACGTAGTCCTGGCGAATCACCTCGAGCATCGTCGCGCGGCTCAGCCGGGCGATGCCGCCGAGCTGGTGGGTGGCCAACACCAGCGCCGGCAGCATGAACTGCTGGATGTTGCGCAAGGGGTCCACGGTGATCTCGGTGAACCCCAAGGGTGGCGAGTAGTGGAACCAGAGCGCAAGGAAGACGATGGACATGGTGCCCAGCCAGAACTCCGGAATGCCGATACCCAGGATAGCCAGCACCCGCACCACGTGATCGAAGGGCTTGTCTTGCTTGACCGCGGCCAGAACCCCAATGGGGAGGCCGATGGCCACTGCCACAACCAGCGAGATCAGCGCCAACTCGAACGTGACCGGCCAGCGGTCTGCGAGCTGCTGCACCACCGGCTCCCGCTTCCGTAGCGAAAGGCCAAGGTCGCCCTGGGCCAAGCCAACCATCCACGAGACGTACTGCTCGTAGATGGGCTTGTTGAGGCCCAGCTCCTCTCGCAGCGCCGCAATCGCCTCGGGCGGAGCATCGTCACCTAGGGCGAGCGCTGCCACGTCGCCGGGGATGACCCGGATCAGCAGGAACACCAAGGTAGCCACACCAAAAACTGCGGTGAGGCCCCAGAGCAGGCGCCGGATCACATATTGCCGCACTAGTGAGTACCTACGGCAGGGGTATTGGCCCGGGGGAGGCGGATCGGGTGCTGTTGTTTGTTCATGCTATCGGTGTGGTTCACTTGGTCTACGCTCAAGCTCTGTCTTGCCCCATCACTCGCTGTTGGGCGCTATGGAGCATCCCCCTCTCCCTAGCCCTCTCCCGCCGGGGGAGAGGGAACCGGCTCCTGGACGTCCTGGTTCTGTCGCCAGTCCGTCCCTCTGTATCAACCGAGTCCTCCCTCCCCGCCGCGGGAGGGAGTTAGAGGGAGGGGGCTCACCTTAGCCTCGCCGTTCGGGCTATCGAGTATCCCCCCTCCCCCTCGCCCTCTCCCGCCGGGGAGAGGGAATCCACCGCTGGGCCTGATCCGGCGGTGAACCGTTTACTTGTCGAGCCAGGTCTCGAGTGTCTTGAGCCCAAAGCCCCAGTACATGTGCGGGTAGTAGCCCTTCACGTACGGGCGCCAGTAATAGGCCGTGTAGTCGCTGTACGGCTGCAGGAAGCCCAACGCCCGCTCGTTGATCATGCGCAGCGCCTCGTGCACCACCTTCTTGCGCTCGGCTACGTCGGTGATCGAGCGCTGCTTCTCCAGCAGCGGGTCGAGCTGCGGGTCGCAGGCCTTGGAGTAGTTCAGCGAGCTGCCGCACTTGAACGTGGCGTAGATGTTGCCATCGGGGTCGGGCCGGAAGGACCCGCCAAAGATGTGCAGGTGGAATTCTGCCTTCCGCTTGCGGTCGAAGGCCACAGCATTCTCCACTGTGTCGAGCTTGGGCTCGAAGCCTGCGGCCTTGAGCTGGCTCACCAGCATTTCGCCCCACAGCCGGAACGCTTGACCACTGGCGGGGGTCCACATGATCTCGATCGGCAAGTTCTCGCGGCCGGCATCCTTCAGAAGCTGGCGGGCCTTGGCTGCGTCCGCTGGATAGTACTTCTCGATTTCGGACTGCGGCAGGCTCCAATCGCCCCACGCTGGGCCAATACCGCCGAGGTTCAGCTGCGCGCGCCCCTTGGAGAGGGTCTCGATGAACGCCTTGGGGTTGATGGCGGTGCGGATGGCCTGGCGGACCCGCACGTCCTTGCCGGGCTCCCACTGGCTGCTGATGTAGATCTTGTCGCCGCCGGCGTCCAGCACCTCTTCGATGACTGCGTCCTTGGCGCCCTGCTTCAGGGTGTCCATGAGCGGGCTGGCGGCAGGCAGGCAGCGGGCGCACACGTCCACCTGACCCGCCACGAACGCGGCCACCTGTGCGGCCTCGTCAGGAATGATGTACATCTCGTAGCCGTCGAGGTAGGGCAGGCTCCGGCCCTTGTCATCCTTGATGAAGAAATCAGGGTTCTTCTTCATCTTGAAGACGGATCCCTCCTTGCCGCTCTCGAAGCGATAGGGGCCATAGCCTATGGCCTCTTTGTCGCTCCGGCCAGCATCCACCAGCGCCTGCGGCACCATCATGAGTTCGGTGTTGCCCGCATAGGTGAGGAATGGCGCGAAGGGACCGTTCATGGTCACCTTCACGGTGTAAGGATCCGGCGTCTCGACGGACTTGATCTCCTCCACCATGTACTTCGCGGTGGACTGAGCGTGGTCGCGATAGCGCTCCAGGTTGAACTTCACATCCTTCGACGTGAACTCCTGACCGTTCAACGGTGGCTTGTTCTCGCTCATGACCCCCTTTCGGAGGTTGAAGGTGAAGATGCTCCCGTCCGGGGAAACTTCCCACTTGTCCGCCAGGTAGGGCTGCAGCACGGTGCTGGTGTAGCCGTACTCCTTGCCCAACTTGTAGCGCATCAGCATCCCGTAGGTGCCGCCGGTAATCAGCTCCATGTCCGAGATGTTCTTGCGGATGGGGTCCAGATACACCGGGTCCGCATGGAACGCCAAGCGGAGAGTGCCGCCTGCCTTGGGTTCGGTGGAGCCGCCGCCGGCCGCGGGTGGCCCGCTCTGGGGTGTGGCGCACGCGGCGCTCAGCAGACCGCCGGCGAGGAGCGCGAACGCAACGTTCAGTTTGCGGGGTAGTCGTAACATCGTCTGACCTCCTTCAGTCTGGTGACAGAAAAGTGCTCCTCTGTCGCGCGACAGGGATTCGATTATTGATACGCTGGTTCGCCACGAGAGTCAACTAGCAGGGCTGGGCAAATGTCATTGCCCAGTGATAATGTCCTAGCTAACTGCTCAGTGAAACTGTCCGCATGAAGACTGTGACACTGAGCGCACAAGAGCAACAGCGACTGATGGTACTGAACCGCATGATGGAGGAAGGTATGACGGTGACGGAGGGCGCCCTG
>CAXNDA010000029.1:0-11654 GCA_964200875.1 Chloroflexota bacterium
ACGATCTGCTGCAGCTGGTGGTGCCGGAACTCAAGGGTGGACCGCTGGTGCGGCTCTATAATCAGTTTGCCATCTTGGGCGCTCGGCACGCCGACTTTCTGGTGGCCGACTCGGATTATACACAGCGGGATGTGGAGCGCGTGTTGCGAGTACCTTCCACCCAGGTGCAGAGGGTGTACCTAGCCTGCGAGAGCAGATTCAACCCACAGCCCGCAATCGGTGAGCAGGAACGCCTGTCCAGCCGGTACGGGCTTCAGGGCGAGTACCTGCTGTACACCGGGGGGCTCGACCTGCGGAAGAATGTCGCGACCCTTATCAGGGCCTACGCGCGCGCCGGCGTCACAACGCCACTGGCCATCGCCGGGGCAACCCGCTCCCGCAGCCGGCAGTTCCCGGACCTGCAGGCGGTGGCCCGGTCGGAGGGCGTGTTCGATCGGGTCCAGTTTCTGGGCTGGGTGGAGGAGGACGACAAGCCTGCGCTCTACCGGCACTGCCTCGCCTTCGTGTTTCCCTCCAGCAACGAGGGTTTCGGCCTGACACCATTGGAGGCGCTGGCCTGCGGCGCGCCGGTGCTTTGCAGCAACGCATCCAGCCTGCCGGAAGTCGTGGGTGACGCCGCAGCGACTTTCGACCCGCATGATATCCCGGCCTTGGCGGACCTGATACGCAGCGTGGCGCACGACCCAGAGCTGCGAGCGAGACTCCGTGCGCAGGGTCCCCTTCGAGCACAGCGGTTCTCTTGGCGTACGACCGCGGAGCAGACCATCGAGGCGTACCACCGAGCCATCGCCGTCTTCCACGGGACCGCAGCATGACGGCCTTTGCGACGCAGACCGCGCCCCTGCCGGCGCCCGACTGGGAGCCCGCAGGCGATGTGAGCCGGCGGAACACGGCACTACGGCGCGCGGTGCAGGTACTGAGCCATCGTCAGGGCCGCGCGTTGGAAGTGGGCGCAGGCACCGCCCGTTTTTTGCGCGCCATCTGCCGTGAGGTACCCGGCTTACTCGCTCACGCCAGCGACCGGGACGCCCCAAGTCTGCTGCGAGCCGTGCGGGCAGACGCAGCGTTGGCGGTCACGCAGAGCGACCTCACCGCCCTCCCCTACCGCGACGGTGCATTCAGCGTGGTGTTGGTGTTCGACGTGCTTGAGCATCTGCACCGGCCCGAACTGGGTGTGCAGGAGTTGGCGCGCGTTACGGCGCCTGGGGGCGTTCTTCACGCCCTCATCCCCTGCGAGGGGCAGCCCCTCACCCTCCACTGGCTGATGTGGCGCCTGGGGGTGAAGGCGCAGCTCAAGGAGCAGCGGGTCGGCCATGTGCAGCGCTTCACCCATGGCTCGGCCGTACGCCTGCTGGAGGCTTGCGGTTTCCAGGTAACCGAAGCCTCATGGAGCATGCACCCGATGGGTCAAGTGCGCGACATCCTCACTCACCTGTCCGACGAACCGACGTTCCCTCCAGCGGTGCGGGGCAACCCCCTGTTCAAAGCGCTGCTTGGCGGCCTTTGGCTCGCTGCTTATGTCGAGTCGATGGTACTGCGCCGGGTTCCCTTCAGCGCGGTGGCCCTGCACGTGACGGCGGTGCGGCGATGAGGGTGGTCATGGTGTCGAAGGCTTGCTACGTCGGCTCCTATCGGCGCAAGCTGGAGGAGCTGGCCGCACTGGGCGTCGACCTCACGCTGGTGGTCCCACCCTACTGGCGTACGGGCGACAAGCTCGCCTACCGAGAGCCCGGCTACGACCACGGCTACCGCATTGTGGAGGAGAACCCGGTACTGAACGGCAACTTCCATCTGCACTTCTACCGAGGGCTGCCGGCGCTGCTCCGCGAGGTCCGCCCCGACCTGGTACACATTGACGAGGAGCCCTACGACCTGGTGACCCTCCATACGCTGCGCGCCGCCAGGGCAGTAAACGCCAAGTCGGTCTTCTTCACCTGGCAGAATATCGATCGCAACTACACCCCGCCCTTTGGCTGGATTGAGCGCTACGTGCTCTCCAAGGTGAACGGCGCAATCGCCGGCAACCAAGATGCCGCCCGAATTCTGCGCCGCAAGGGCTATCAGCGCCCGCTGTACGTCATCCCGCAGTTCGGCATCGACCCGGACATCTTCTGCCCCGATACCACCCAAGCCTTCACGCCGATCAGCGAGCAACGTCCCTTCCGGATCGGCTTTGCGGGGAGGCTCGTGCCTGAGAAGGGCCTCTCGACCCTGTTGGCAGCCTGCACGCGCCTCACCGGCGCTTGGGAGCTGACCTTCGTCGGGGCCGGCCCCCATCAAGCGGGGCTTGAAGCGGAGGCCGCCTCGCTGGGAGTGGCCGTCCGAGTGCGATTCTTGGGTGGCGTGCCATCGGATCGCGTGGCGGATCATGTCCGCAGCCTGGATGTGCTGGTGAACCCGTCGCTCACGCTGCGGCGGGGCAAGACCCAGTGGAAGGAGCAATTCGGCCGGTCCATCGCCGAGGGTATGGCCTGCGGCATCCCCGTGGTCGGCTCCGACTCCGGCGAGATCCCGCACCTTATTGGCGATGGCGGCTTGATTGCTCCCGAAGGCGATGCCGCCGCCCTGGCTGCGTGCCTGCAACGGCTGTTAGACAGCCCGGCGCTGCGCCAGGAGCTTGGACAGCGAGGGCGGGAGCGAGTGCTGCAGCGCTTCACCCAACGGCAGATTGCGGCCGATACCTACGAATGCTACCGGCAAGTGCTGGGCATCACCGAACCAGCGGCGGCGGGAGCGACGCGGTGATGCGCCCTAACGCCAAGCAGAAGCGCGCGCTGGCCGCTGCCGTTGAGGCGCCGCTGCGCATGCTGCAATGGGGCTATCGCAAGACGAGGCGCCGCAGCAACCCGATAGACCTGAGTGACGCAGCGCAACTCGCCGCCGTCGAGCGCGTGCTGGTGGTGCGGCTCGATGCCATCGGTGACCTGCTGCTGTCTGAGCCGGCGCTGGGTGTGCTGCGCCGCCGGTTCCCCAACGCCCGCATCGACCTTGTGGCAAGCCCGGTTAGCGCCGAGGTACTGCAGGGCAACCCAAACGTCGACCACCTCATCACCTACCGCGCCCCCTGGCACGTCGCGTGGCGTGGTGCGTCGGTCGCTTGGCCGGCCGAAACCGCCCGGTTTTGGGGCGTGACCGCAGCGCTCGCCGCCCAGAACTACGACGTGGGTTTTGAACTCCGGGGCGACTTGCGGGACATCCTGTTCATGGCGGCGGCGGCCCCTCGAACGGCCGTGGGCAACAGCTTCCGCGGTGGCGGCAAGCTGCTGCACTACGATGCGCCGGTGAACGCCGCCTCCCATCAGGTGGCCATGGCGGTCGCGATTGCATCGGCCGGCGGACCACTGCTGGACGCCGACCCACCGCGGGTCTACCCATCCGCAGAGGACCACGGTACGGTGGCCGCCCACCTTCCCGGCGAAGGCGTCCACCTGATTGGCCTGCACCTCGGCGCCGGGTTCCCGAGCAAACAGCTCCCCTTTGGCCACTTCGTCCAAGTGGTGCAGGCGCTCCACGCAACGCACCCCGCGGCTGAGTTTCTGGTGGTGGGCGCTGCCGCAGAACGCCGGCTGGCCCAGGCGCTGAAAGAAGTCACCCTGCTGCCGGTGCACGACATGACTGGCAAGCTGACCCTGTTGCAGACGGCGGCCGCCCTGAGCCGATGCCGGCTGTTCGTTGGCAACGACAGTGCTCCGATGCATCTAGCGGCCGCCGTTGGCACGCCGGTGGTCACCTTCTTCGGGCCATCCGAGCCCTGGAAGTTCCACCCCAGCGGCGTTCCTTACCGGCTGCTCGAGGTCGACCTCGCCTGCCGGCCGTGTGACTACGTGCATTGCGTGTGGCAGGGCGACGAGCGCTATCAGTGCATGACCCGCCAGTCGCCTGAAGGCATCGCGCACGCCGCCCTGGAGCTGCTTGCCGGAGCAGGAACCGCCACCTAACCTGCCCCCGTAGCAGCGCGCCTTTCGAGGCAGCGGCGGCGCGCCAGAAGGTCGTGCGCTCACCTATAATGGTTGGGCGCTGCGCCTCCGCCAGCCGCCTTGACATGCTTCAGGAGCCCCGATGACCACTGTCCCCCATAGCCATTCGCATCCGACCATTCAGGCCCCGGCCATGCACCCGAGCCTGCTGGCCTTCATTCTGGTGGCCGGGCACGCCATCAAGCACATGTACAATCAGGGATTCAACCTGATTCTGCCGGAGATAGCCCGGGCGCTGGACCTGAACAACACGGCCATCGGCACGCTGGGGACGGCACGCAGCCTCTCGGGAAGCCTCAGCAACCTGCCCGCCGGTTTCATCTCAGACCGCTACAGCAACCAATGGGGACGCATTCTCGGCGTCTTGATGCTGGTCATCGGCGCCTCGCAGTTCCTGATGGGGACGTTCGACAGCTACTGGCCCATCTTGATCCTATCGGTTGTCGTCAGCATCTCCATCTCGTTCTGGCACCCGCCTGCCATCGCCGCCTTGTCGCAACGGTTTGCCACACGCAAGGGGTTCGCCATCTCACTGCACGGCATGGGCGGCAACATCGGCGAGGCGACCGGCCCACTGGTGGTGGGCGCAGCGCTCACGTTTATGACGTGGCAGGGTGTACTGCAGGCCAGCTTTATCCCCGCCATCATCACAGGCGTGGTGGTCTGGTACATGATGCGTTCGACCCACAGCGAAACCGCCGGTGGCACCTCGTCGTTCGGGAGCTACATTGGGTCGCTGAAGCAGTTTGTCACCGATAGCCGCCTCACGTTCCTCTTCGTGTCGGTCGGCGGGTTTAGCACCGCACAGTCGGCTGTGAACACCTTCCTGCCGCTCTACTTCCGCCTGGACCTTGGGTACGACCCGCTGCAAACGGCTGGCTTCGTGGCCCTTGGGCAGGTAGCCGGCGTGGCCTCGTCACCGGTACTCGGCTACCTCTCCGACCGTTTCGGGCGGAAGACGGTGCTCGTCCCATCGCTGCTGGCGCTGGCCCTGGGCATCTTCGGCATTGGCGTCTTCCCCGATGGCCCGCTGCTGCTGCTGGCCGTGGCGTGGGTGGGCGCATTCATGTTCCCGCTGATGGCGCTCTACCTGGCGACTGCAATGGACGTTGTCGGCGTCAACGTGCAGGCCACCACCGTCTCGCTGGTGTTCGGCATCGGCACCCTGTTCGGCAGTCTGTCGCCGCTGGTCTCGGGCACGCTGGCCGACGCCTACGGGCGCAACAGCGCGTTCTACTGGGGCGCAGCCGTCGCGGTCGTGGCGGCTGTCGTTCTGGCGCTCGGCGGTGTTTGGGCCCAGCGGAAGGCCGGCTAAGCTCAAAGCGCCGTCCAGCCGCCGTCCACCGCCAACACGTGGCCGGTGATGAAGGACGCAGCGTCTGAGGCCAGGAACAGCACCGCGGCGGCAACCTCCTCGGGCGTGGCGGCGCGGCCAAGAGGCGTCTGACGGCGGATTGATTCGCCGATGCGGGGATGCTCTAACACCCCTCGTGCCATGTCGGTGTCGACGAAGGCGGGGGCCACGCAGTTCACGCGCACGCCGGCCTCGGCCCACTCGGCAGCCAGCACCTTGGTGAGCTGCACCACCGCGCCTTTGGAAGCGGAGTAGGCCGCCAGCCGCGGCAGTGCGACCACCCCGCCAATGGATGCGAGGTTCACTATCGACCCGCTGCCCTGCGACTTCATGACGCGCCCGGCGGCCTGGTCGCACAGGAAGGCCGACTTTGCGTTGCCGGTCAGCACCTGGTCCCACTCGGCCTCGGTGATGTCCTCGGCGCGCTTATAGAAGGGCGAGATGCCGGCGCTGTGCACCAGGATATCGAGGTGGCCGTGCGCATCGACCACGGCGCCAATCATCGCTTGCACCGCGGCTGCATCGGTCACGTCGGTTGCGTGCCAGAAGACCGGGGCCCCGCCTTCCGAGAGTTCGCTGGCCGCCCGCTCCGTGGACTCCGGGGACCGCCCGTTCACTACGACCGTGGCGCCGGCGGCGGCGAAGGCTTGCGCGACGGCACGGCCGATACCGCGCGTGCCGCCGGTGATCAGCGTGATCTTGCCATCAAGGCGTGGGGTCATGGACGGGAACTCCGGATGGGGGTGCACCCATACGCTGAGTTCTGGGCGAAACTTCTACCCTCCCCTAACCCCTCCCTGCAAGGGAGGGGAATCCGAACCAGTCCTCCCCCTTGCAGGGGGAGGTTAGGTGGGGGTTGAAGTACTGCCATAACCTGCGCCTGGGGCGCGTAACGAGCCACGCTACTCGATGCCTGCCGCCCAACGGGCGTCGGCCTTGGTGCGGGCGCTGTCGTACTCGCGGAGGATGGTGATCTTCTCGGCCTCAATCGACCCCTCGGCGTGGATCGCGAGGACGGCCTGGTAGCCGCCGAAGTCGGTAGTGGTGAGGTCGCTGATGAGGTTGAGCAGCCGCAAGCGGGGCTCCGCCTCCACCCCCTTGCCGCCGAGGTAATGCTGCAGCAGATGGCCGAGTTCGGGGTGCCGCAGATCCGCCTCGGCGGGGCCGGTTACCAGCAGGCCGCCGGCCAGGTCTTGGACGATGCCCATAGCCTTATGCAGGTTCTCGGCGAAGTGCAGCTTGGCCATGTTCACCAGCATGGTGTTGGGCACAAACAGCCCGGCGGGGTGCATGGCGCCCTTCTGCGCTGCATGCTCGGTGAGCGCCCGCAACGTCTCGGCGTAGGTGATGAGCCAGGTCAGCTTGTCGCGCACGTGGCTCGCCCGCTCGATGCCGTTATACTCGGCGATCTGGTGGGCGGCGCCGCACAGCAGGTCCACCAGCGGCAGCTTGTAGGAGATGGCGGTGTAGCGGTGGAACTCCACAAAGGTGCGGGCCAGCGGGCCGGCGAACTGCCATTCGCCCTTCATGAAGATGCGATCGTTGGGCACGAACACATCGTCGAACACGGTCAGCGTCTCCATCATCTTGTGCTGGGCGCTAATCGGGTAGTCGAACGCGCTGTCACGGTGGGCGCCGTAGCCACTGCTGATCAGCCGCACACCCTCGGTGTTCACCGGGATAGCGAAGGCCACCGCGTAGTCGGCGTCGGCTTCGCCAAGCTGACGGGTGGGGATCACGAACAGCTCGTTGACGTTCGGCGTGACCGATGTGTGGACCTTCGCCCCACGCACCACCACCCCATCCTCCCGCTCCTCAACAATACGGACGTAGTAGTCGCGGTGTGCCTGGCCTGATGGGCCAAGCGAGCGGTCGCCCTTCACGTCGGTCTGGGCCACGGCCATGGCTAGGTCGTTGTCGCGGCAATGCCGGTACATCGCCTGCACACGGGCTGCGTAGCTGGTGCCAAGCTTGGCGTCCATCTCGGCGGCCACCATGCGCAGGCCGAACAGGCAGTCGGTGCCGATCTCTTTCACCAGCGTCACCAGAGTGCGGCCTTGCCGTGTCGCTTCTTCGATGACGGCGGTGCGAGCCAGCAGGTCCTGCGCGTTCTGGGGCGGCTTGAAGAGCGCGCTGTACCGCTCGCCGTCGGCGGGGTCAACGTAGGTGGCGAGGTCGCGGGTCGCCGGCTCTTCGGCCATCGCATAGTCGATGGACGCGTGCCGGACCGCGAGGCCCAGCACCGGGTGCGCCGTCACGTCGTCGACGCGTTCGCCGCGGTAGTAGACTTCGCGGCCGTCTCGAAGCGATTCCTGGTACTGCGCTACGCTGCGTAAAGCCATCTATCGTCTCCAAGCGGAGGGCATCTAGCCGGCTGGCCAGATGCCCTCTGTGTTTATCTGTTTGGTCACTGCCCGGGTGGTGCGCCCCACGCCGGCCGGAGGACTCCACCCGGTCAGCTGTTGCTCCGCTCGTCCTTCGAGAGCCTCAGGATGAGCGGAACTAGCGTGGTCACCGCCTCACCCCTCTGCCACTGGCTGGAAATCTAGGCCCAGGCGAGCCGAAGACCGGCGTTCAGTTTCTAGCTGCCGAGGAACGCCAGCACGTCGCGGTTGAATTCGTCGGGCTTCTCCTGCGGTACGCCATGGCCACAGTTGTCGTACACGATGAACTTGGAGCCCTTGATGCCGGCGTGGGTCTGCTCGCCCAACTCCAGGGCGTTGGTCTTGTCGTCACGGCCCCAGACAATCAGCGTGGGGACCTTGATGAGCGGCAACCGGCGGACGGTGTTGTAGCGGGTGCGGGTCATGGGGTTGGTCATGTGCTTCATCACGTTGCCGAAGGCCTCACCATGCTCGGGCATCGCGGTCTTCTGGATGTAGGGCTTGACCAGCTCCTCCATCTGGGAGGCATCGACCCGGCCCTCGGGGAAGCGGTGGGCGAAGGCATCGCGGATTTGCTGCTCGGTCGGCACCTTGAACTCCACCATGTTCTGCAGCGGGCGAGCAGCCGTGCCGCCGCCGGCCACATTCACACACTTGTTGACGCGGCCGGGGCTCTCGTAGGAAAGCAGCGTGACGATCCAGCCGCCCATGGAGTGGCCAACGACGTTCGCCTTCTCGATACCGAGCACGTCCATGAATTCACGCACGTGATCGACCATGTAGGCGAAGGACAGCTCTTGGTTGAACACGTCGCCGGTGCCCCAGTTCAGGCAGTCGATGGCCAGCACTCGATACTTCTCGGACAGCGGGCCGATGTTCAGCATCCAGCCCTCGGGGCCGCTGTTCCAGCCGGCGCCGTGAATCAGGATGGTGGGAAATCCGGTACCGGCCTCCCAGTAGCGGGTCTTGCCGTGGGACATATCAGCAAACTTCTCGGTCCAAACCTTAGTGACGGTAGTCATGTGAGCCCTCCTTCGGAAATGCGACGCGATACGCAGTCGAAACGCGCGCCATTGTACCCCGATGCCGGTGCGCCGACCAGCAGCGTTAGAGAGCACCGGCCAGTTCGTTTCGCAAAAAGCGATCCTTAAGCCCCCGGTCTCCGTGGGATCGCCGCTGGGGCCGGCGCTCGGTGGTGTCGACGTGGGAGTCATGGGTCCAGGGTACGGCGGGATTGGGGGGCGTGGCGAATGCGGTTGGCACAGGGAGCCGTCCTCCTAGCCCTCTCCCAGGGGGAGAAGGGACCGGAGGGTAGCATGGGGATGGGGTCTGAGCGAAGGGTCGGAGGTGGGCTTGAGCGGCGCCGAGAAACGAGTCTCGCTCGGTCAGCCGAGCGGGGCTACCAGCACGATGGACCCGACCACCGAGAGCGCCACACCCAGCAGCACGCTGCGGTTGAAGCTCTCGACATGCCGGTTGAACAGCCAGCTAAAGAGCACCGACCAGACACCGACGGTTGAAATGAGGGGGGCGGACACCGTCACGTCCATTGCGCCGATCGCGAGGTAGCGGAAGAGCTGCGCGGCGGCGATGGTGAGCGCGCCAATGAGCACCCAGGTGGCGGGGGCGTTCTGCCAGCGCCGTTTCTCGTCCCGATTGCCCCACCACATCACGTTCCCCATAACGTGGCCCACCTGCCCCGGCCGCAGCAGCGACAGCAGCAGCACCGCCAGCGCGGCGCCCACCGACACCGTGGCGCCCCACACCGGGAGGTTGGCCCCGGCAAGCCCCAGCTTCACCAGCGCGGGCGAGCTGCCGTAACATGCCGCGGCCAGCAGGCCGAAGACATACCCCGCGAGCAGGCGGACGGGGGGTTGCGCGCGGCCGGGGGCAGCGCCACCTCCCGCTCCGGTCGCCGCAGCAACAGCCACCGGCGCGCTGCGACGCCGCAGGCTTACCAGCGGCCCCGCCATGATGAGCGCCGCGCCGATGATGGTGCGCCACTGCGGCTGCTCGCCCAAAAAGATCATGGACAGCGCGAAGGTGAACAGCAGATTCGAGGCTGAGATCGGCTGGGAGCGGTTCGAACCGATGGCGGCGATGGCCTTGTAGTTGCAGTAACGACCCAGAATGAAGTGGACGATGCCTGACATCGCCAGCCAGAAGTAGCCGATAGGCGACACCTCGCCGGCCCGGAAGATCTCCCCTGAGATCAGCGCCACCATCATGAAGAGCGGAAGGCCGATGATCGACGATGCGTAGACTGCCAGCGTGGCGGAAGCCGCCAAGACGGTGCGCCGCGTGGCGACGTTGTTGAACCCGAACGACGCCGCCGAGAGCATGGAAAACACGACTCCGAGGAAGGTGATCAACAGCGACTCCTGGGACTTCGTTGGCCCCCGCTAGTGTACGCCGGGGAAGCGCCACCGCCCACCTCCGCCTTCTGCGTCAGCGTCCGGCTTGTGGTAGCATGGCTCCGCTTTGAGCGTGACATTCGATTAGGAGGCAACCAACATGTGGTACGTGGTACTGGGCAAGAACAACGTGCCCCGGGCCGAACTGAACGGCACCGAGGGCCAGAATCTGGAGTGGATGAAGGCGCAGCACGAGGCCGGCAATGTGCTGTTCAGCGGCCCCACCACCGAGGGCCCTGGCATCTGGGTCGTGCGCGCATCCTCGAAGGACGAGGCGGCGAAGCTGGTGGATAGCCATCCCTGGGTGAAGGCCGGCAAGCGCAGCTACGAGATGTACGAGTGGCGGGTGCAGCAGGCGCTCGGGGTGGGCCGGTTCGAGGGCCCGCCCAGCGACCCGGTGCTGGCCAACCGGCCGTAGGCCCCCACCGAGCCTCCTCACTCGAGGCGGCTCTGTGTGGTTAGTCGTAACGCACCAAGAGGCGTTTTCCGGTATCATCCACCCAACACCTGAACCCAAGGAGACAACACGTGATCATCGACGTTCACGGGCACTACACCACCGCCCCGCGCGGCCTGCAGGCCTACCGCGGCGGGCAGGTCGGCCAGCTGGGCCGGCCCAGCAAGGGCAAACCCGACATCACCGACGACGAAATCAAGAAGAGCATCATCGACGGCCAGCTCAAGCTGCAGAACGACCGCGGCACCGACCTGGCACTGTTCTCGCCGACCGCCGGCGGCATGGGGCACCACTTCGGCAACGCGCTGATCAGCAAGTACTGGACCGAGACGGTGAACGAACTGATTGTGCGGGTCATCGAGATGTTCCCGAAGAACTTCATCGGCGTGTGCCAACTGCCGCAGTCGCCGGGAGTATCGCCGGCCAACTGCGCCGCCGAACTGGAGCGCTGCGTGAACCAGTTCGGCTTCGTGGCCTGCAACCTGAACCCCGACCCCAGCGGCGGCTACTGGACCGACCCGCCGATGACCGACCGCTACTGGTACCCGCTGTACGAGAAGATGGTGGAGCTGGACGTGCCCGCCATGATCCATGTGAGCGCGAGCTGCAATCCCAACTTCCACGGCACCGGGGCACACTACATCAACGGCGACACCAGCGTGTTCATGCAGTGCATTCAAGCCCCGCAATTGTTCAAGGACTTCCCCACCCTGAAGTTCATCATTCCGCACGGCGGCGGGGCCATCCCCTACCACTGGGGCCGCTACCGCGGCATCGCCTTGGACCTGGGGCGCGGCGAGCTGGACGACTTCCTGATGAACAACATCTACTTCGACACCTGCGTCTATCATCAGCCGGGCATCGAGACGCTGTTCAAGAGCGTGCCCACCAAGAACATTCTGTTCGCCTCGGAGATGATCGGCGCGGTGCGGAGCATCGACCCGAAGAATGGCCGCTACTTCGACGACACCAAGCAGTATCTGGACGCGCTGAACCTTTCGGCGGCCGACCAGAAGCTGGTGTTCGAGGACAACGCCAAGGCCGTGTACCCACGGTTGAAGAAGGCGC
>CAXNDA010000030.1:0-11564 GCA_964200875.1 Chloroflexota bacterium
CCGGCCGGAGCAGGTTCCGCCTTCGCCCTTTGCCGAGGGCCGCTGGCGGAGTTAGCCGTAAGCGCCACTAAGCCACGGCCGCCTTCACGGGCGGCCGTGGCGCGCCGGCCAGCGCGAACAACAGCACGCCCACCACGCAGGCAGCAGCCGTAGCGGCGAAGGCGCCCTGATAGCTCCCGGTGAGGTCATGCACCAGGCTTGGCATCAGCGGCCCAGCGACGTCGTTCACGATCCCGATCATGCTGGCCAGCCCGGTGATGCTGCCCAACGACGCCCGACCGTAATAGCGCGCCCACGCGAGCGTCCCCAGCGGAGCTGTGGCGCCCATCGCAATGCCGTAGCAGCCGGCGGCCACGAAGGCCAGCACGGGCCCGTTCACCAGCAGCATCGCCACGATGGCCCCCGTCATCAGGCAGCTCCACAGCACCAACACCTGCTGCATGCGTAGGCGGTCGAACACCTGACCCCAAAACAGCAGCCGAGAGGCGATCACATACAGCCCGAAGCTCCCGGTAGCGGCAGCGGCGGCCGTTGGATCAAGCCCCTGATCCGTGAAGTGCGGGAACATGTGGATGTTCATCATGGTGGGCACCAGGCCAATCACCGCGAACCCCGCCGAGAGCAGCCAGAACGTCGGCGTGCGAAAGGCAGCCCCGGCCTCCCAGCTCACCTCGCCCCCGCCGCGCGCCTGAGGTGTGCCGCCGGCTCCGGCCGCACCAGCCTCCGCCGCGGGAGCGTCGCCATCGGGCAGCAAGCCAACGTCTTCGGGCTGGCCGCGCATGAAGATCGCGGCGGGCAGCGCGAGGAACAGCAGGATGCCCGCACCCAGCACGATCCAAGCCGTACGCCAGTCGAAGCTGGTGACCATCCAGTTGGTGATGGGAATCAGGACTACGGCAGAGAGCGGCATGCCCAGTGTGGCGTACGTCACCGCCCGCCCGCGCTTTCGCACGAACCATTTGGCCACGGTGGTCTGTGCTCCCACCGCCTGCAGGCTCGGCCGGGCCAGCCCCAGCACTCCGCCGAACAGCACCAGAAACAACCACGCATCCTGCACGAACGCCAGCGCTATCAGCGTGAAACCGGTGACCGTCGCACTGATGGCGACCGGGAGCCGGGCGCCGCGCCGGTCGACGAAGCGTCCGATGAGTGGCGAGGCCAGGCTGGCGACCACCGAGCTGATGGTGATGCCCAGCACGCCCATGGTGCGCGGCATCCCGAGGTCTTCCGTGAGTGGCTTGAGGATGACGGTGTACGAGCGGGCGACCACGCCCAAGCCCCAGAAGGCGCAGAGGCCCGCCAGTGCGACAATGACCCAACCGTAGAAGAAGGGAAACCATGCGGGGTCGGGCCACGATCGTTTTGAGGCGGCCGGCCTGGGCGTCACATCACCGCCGTCAGGTGATACTGCACCACGCTCATGCCCTGCGGCATCCGCCAGTCGATGAACTTGAGCGCGGGCCGGTTGTCGCGATCGGGGTAAAGCTGGTCCCAATGTTGCAGCATCACGGGCACGCTTGCCCAGTCCTGAACCAACACCGTTACCAGGGCCACGTTGTCGAGCGATCCCCCCGCCGTTTGCATGAGTGCGGCGATGTCGCGCTGGCACAGTTCGATCTGGGGCGCCAGCCCGGGCACTTCTCGGCCGCCCTGGTTGGGGCCGGTGCCCGAGATGCCGGACGACATGAGCAGCGGTCCCGCTCTGCTGGCCAACGGGATGGGATCGTGGTGCCCTCCGTGCGGTAGCTCGTAGTTGGTGCGGGTTCCGCCGAGCACCGCGGTGACCTGCGCCTGCAGCAGGCTGTCGCCACCCAAGGCGTAGCGGAGCGTCTTGCGGGCGGGCCGGTCGCCGTCTTTGGGCCAGCGGCGTACCCATTCCGTCACCATCTCCGGCTGATAGGTGAAGTCACTCATGAAGACCCACAGGTGCAGCGCGTCGTCCAGACTGCCGCCGGCCTGCTGCATGATCTGCGCGATATTCTCGAAGCAGCGCTCGATCTGTGGAACCGGCCCGGCGGCGTTCTTGCCGTCGGCCGGGTCTTGCGGCGTCATCACCGAGGTGAAGAACAGGTCGCCCACCCGGCAGCCCATCGGCAGCGGGTCGCGGTGCGACAGTCCCGGTATGCCCACCAGCCGGCGGCGCGCGCCCGCCACCGCAGTCGCCTGCAGCTGCACGTAGACGCCTTCAGGCAGGTTTACGTGGTTGGTCTTGCGGGCCGGACGGTCGGCTTCATCGGGAAACAGATCGAACCAGCCGGGGTTGATGTGCTGCCGGTAGTCGGGCTCCGGAATAAACACGGTGACGAGGCCGACGCCGTCCATCCCCACGCCGGCAGTGTCGAGCAGACGTTCCAGGTTCTGGTACGCCTGCGCGAACTGCGCTTCTGGCGTCGGAGGCAGTGCGCCAGTGGTCAGGTCGATGCCGGGGATGCCGTTGGTGAATACCAGGTCACCCATGCGCACAGCCATCGGTTCGGGATCCAGCCCGAGGGGCAGCGAGCCTTCGGGGAATGCCAGGCGGGTTATAGTACGCGTATCAGCCACGGGTGCCTCCTTCTGCTACGGTCAGTCCTCGGTTGGTTCGAAGCCCATGGCTCGCACCAAGAAGCGGCCCAACTCTTCGTCCAGCTCCAGCGTGCCGCCACCGGAGCCGACGGCGCCCACGACCTTGCCGCCCGATTTCACCACCAGGCCGCCCTGTAGCGTGGTGACGTTGGGATCGCCCCAGTCATCCAGCGAGCGGTCGCTCTCGGCGAGCTGCTGCTTGAAGATAAGCGTGTTCCGGCCATAGTTCGCAGCGGTGTAGGCCTTACGGATGGCGTGCTTCAGCACTCGAGCGTGCGATCCGTCCATCCGGGCGGCCGCGACCAACTCGCCGTGACAATCCACCACAGCGAAGGACATCGGGCGTCCCCGCCGTTCGGCTTCTGCCACCGTGGCGTTAAGCCCCTTCTGGGCTTCGGGCAGTCCGACGCTTTCCAGTTTGATCATCGCGGCCTCCTTAGACTGCGGCGCAGTATAGCTCAATCTCTGGTCAGCCGTCAGGTGGCGCCGTCCAGGTTCGGACCAAGAGCGTACTATCGGCTTCGCTGTCGGACCGGCAGTCCACTCGACGTCCTTCGAGCTGGCAGCGCTCTATCAGGGGTTGCCGCAATCGGCGGACTGACCGATACTCGCCCTATCTGCCCCGAGGGAGCTTCGCTATGTCTGCCATCGTTATCGCTGAGATCGACGTTCACAACGCTGAGCTGTTCGAGGAGTATCGCCTGAAGGTGCCGCCGCTGGTGCAGCAGTACGGCGGCCGCTACCTGGCCCGCGGCGGGAAGGCCGAGCTGTTCGAGGGCGAGCGCGAGCCGAAGCGTGTCGTGGTCATCGAGTTCCCCACCTTGGAGCAGGCCAAGGCCTGGCACGACTCGGTGGAGTACCAGCCGCTCATCACCATCCGCCAACAGGCGTCCGAGGGCCGGATGATCGTGGTGGAGGGCGTCTGAACCAACCACCAACGCCGCTGCCCCGAACACAGGGATGCTTCGTTCTTCAGGCCCCGATCATCGGAATCGGAGCTGAGGTTTAGGGGTGCGACTAGTCATGGGGCACTGAGGCTGCTGCTTCAATTGACAGCGCGCGCCGCGGGCGTGCTACGCTGCCTGCGTCACTCCCCCGCAAAGGCTTAATCATGCCCACCATTGTCGAGACGTACGAGCAACTGCACCCCGCCTCCGCCCGGCTGAACGCCGAGGCCCGGGGCGTTTTCCCCGACGGCGCCACCCACGATAACCGCTTCTACGGTCCCTTCCCTATCTATGTAGAGCATGCGCAAGGCAGCCGCAAGTGGGATGTTGACGGTCGCGAGTACATCGACCTGGTGATGGGCCATGGCGCGCTGATCCTGGGCCACGGCCGCCCCGAAGTGGTGGCCGCGGTGCAGGCTCAGATGGCGAAGGGCACCCACTACGGCGCCGGCAGCGAGCTGGAGGTGCGCTGGGGCCAGCTCGTGCAGCGGCTCATCCCCAGCGCCGAGCGGGTGCGGTTCACCAGCTCCGGTACCGAGGCCACGCTGATGGCCATGCGGCTGGCACGCGCCTACAGCGGTAAGGACAAGATACTCAAGTTCGAGCAGCACTTTCATGGCTGGCACGATTACGCGACTATCGGCGCCTTCGCTTCGGCTGGGGCGCAGTCGGCGGCGGGCATTCCCCAGGCGGTGCTGGGCACGGTGCGCGTCCTCCCCTCCAACGATGCAGGGTTGGTCGAACATATCCTGACGACGGACCCCGATATCGCCGGCATCATTCTGGAGCCCACCGGTGCCAGCATGGGCGTCACACCCGTGTACCCGGAGTTCCTAGTCCAACTACGGGAGTTGGCCACCAAGTACGACGTTCCACTGATATTCGACGAGGTGGTCACCGGCTTCCGCACCTCGCCCGGCGGCGCCCAGGCCCGTTTTGGCGTCACGCCCGATCTCACCACGCTGGCGAAGATCCTGGCCGGCGGGCTGCCGGGCGGCGCCGTGGTGGGCCGGGCCGACATCATGGGGATGATTGAGCACCGTGATGGCGACTGGAACGCCAGTCGGCGGGTGGCACACCCCGGCACCTTCAACGCCAATCCGCTGAGCGCCGCAGCCGGCGTGGCGGCGCTCTCGTTGATCGCCACCGGTGAGGAGAACCGCATGGCGGAGGCCGCCGCCCAGGGACTGCGCGATGGATTCAACACGGTGCTGGAGCGGCTGGGAGTGCCGGGCTGCGCCTACGGGGTCGGGCCGGTGTTGCATTTCCGGCTCGGCAAGCAGTGCTTGACTGGTCCCGGCGAGGGTCCGGCATGCGATCACCAATGGTGCAGGTTGGCCGCGAGCGAGATCCGCCCCGGCCTCACCGCTCAGCTTCAGGAGGCGTTGAAACTTGCAATGCTGAACCATGGTGTTGACCTTCTGGGGCGTACTGCTATCGTATCTTCAGCACATAGTGCGTCAGACGTTGAACAAACGACGGTGGCCTTTGAGGCTGCGGTGCTCGACATGGTGGCCGATGGACTGCTGGCACGGCGCTGAAGCGCGCCCCTTGCTGCCGAGTATTGAAGAAGCCGCAGTATCACTTCTCTGAGGATGGGTTGATGGAGACCAAACTTTACGATGTGTACGGTGTGGGCAATGCGCTGGTAGACACTGAGATCAAGGTGACCGACGCAGAGCTGGCTGAGCGCAACCTGCGCAAGGGCGTGATGGGGCTGGTAAGCACCGAGCAGCAGGATGTGCTGGTGCGCAGCCTGAGTGGAAGGCCCACCGCCGACGCCGCCGGAGGGTCGGCCGCGAACACGATGGTGGGTATTGCCCAGTTCGGGGGAAAGGCGTTCTACACCGGCAAGGTGGGGAACGACACCATGGGATCGCTGTACCGCCTGAGCATGTCGGAAGTCGGCGTCGAGTTCGACGTTGAGGCCGACCCCGGCCCCACCGGCACCTGCATTGTGCTGGTGACGCCCGACGGCGAACGCACCATGCAGACCAGCCTTGGCAGCTCGAGCGCGCTGCAGCCATCGGACCTGCACCTCGGCCGTATCGCCCAGAGCAAGCTGCTCTACGTCGAGGGCTACCTGTGGGGCTCGCCGACCGCTGCTGATGCCGCCGAACTGGCCATGCAGACCGCCCGCGAGGCGGGCGTTCCCGTGGCGCTCAGCCTTTCGGACCCCGCAATGGTGGAGTTCTGCGGCGATGCGCTGCGGCGGGTCACCCAGGCCTACGTCGATATTCTGTTCTGCAACGAACATGAAGCCGCGACCTTCTGTGGCAAAACCGGCCGGGATGCGGTGTTGAAGACCGTGGGCGAAGGGATTCCGTTGGTGTTTATGACCTGCGGCGGCGACGGCTCACTGGTGTGGGACCGCGGCAACGTCCAGCAGGTAGCCGGCCACAAAGTGACCGTGGTAGACACCACCGGCGCCGGCGATGTCTACGCCTCGGGCGTGCTCTACGGCCTCAGCCAGCGCATGTCGCCGGTCGATTCCGCGAAACTGGGCTCGTACGCCTCGGGCTACATCGTCACCCGCATGGGCCCTCGCATTGAGATCCACCTGGCGGAGAGAATTCCCGCCATCCTGCGAGGCGCCCACCCGCTGGGAGGGTAGCCGCAAGAGTGGAGTTGCGTGGCGTCGTTATTGTCGACGGCTTTCCAGCGTCGGTCGGGGCAACTGCATCGAAGCCCGCTTGGATGGCGAGGGTGGCCGGCGCGGCCCGCAGGGAGTTCCCTACCCCGCTCGCTTCTTCCAGTCTCTTCGTCAAGGTGATCGTCTTCTACGCCCCAACCGCGCAGAGCTTTGACATTCACAACATGGCCAAGCCCATCTTCGATGCGCTCAAGGGGGTGGCCTATAATGACGATGTGCAGATTCGAAAAACCGAACAGTCCAAACGGCCTGTTGATGGCGCCTATCGGTTAGGCGGGATCGACGGCCGGGTTGTTGAGCACTTGGCCGAGGGACGGGACTTCGTGTACTTGGAGTTCCACGAGCTCTCTGACGAGGAGGTTGCCAGTCTATGAGAGACGAACAACGCGAACATCGAAGAATCCTGGAGTTGGTACGGGAACTGCGTCGGGACGGGTTTGAAGTAGAAACTGACTCATGCGTAGGCCCGCGTAAACTCAAAGCCGACATCATCGCCCGCAAGGACGCGCAGACCATCGTCGTTGAGGTGAAGACCTCAGGCAGCCTGCGCGACGAAAAGAACACCGTGGCCGAGCTTGCTGACTACGTGCGAACGCTACCTGGTCATCGCTTCGACCTGGTGCTTACCAACCCCCGGCTCCCGCGGCACCCGATCGGGATCGAAAGGTAGTGGAGGGCAGACGCAAATGCCCTGCCCTCCACTACCCAACTCCTACTTCGCGGCAGCCTTGACGTACCAAACGTGGGTCCAGTTGCCGCCTGATATGCCTGGCCACACGTAGTCGCTGACGACCTTCGGGTTCACCGTCACTTCGACAGGCACCCAGAACAGGTTCAGCACGGTGTGGTCTTTGTACATCCAATCGCCGATTTGCCGCCACAGGGCATCCTGCTTCTTCTCGTCCAGCTCCTGACGCACCTGGAAGAACAGGCGATCCAGGTCGGGGTGTTTGCCGCCCCGCGGGGGCACCCGCTTCTGGCTAATGAAGCGTGAGAATACGCCGGTATACTGTGCGGTGCTGGTCTGGTCGATCTGCCAGTCATTGCTGAAGCGTAGCTGGCGATTCTGCAGCGCCCGCTGGGCGGGGTCGATCTGCACCAGGTTGACCTTCACGCCGACGGTTCGCCAGTAGTTGCCGATGGCTTCGATCATGTCCGGCATGCCGGGGTAGTTCCCCAGCTCCACCACATGAAGGCTCGTCTCCAGCGGCCGCGCTGCCGTGAAACCAGCATCCGACAAGAGCTTCCTCGCCGTTTCGGGGTCGTAGCCGTACTCGTCCTTGTAGTTCTTCTGCCAGTCGGGGTTCCAGCCCTGGCGGACCTCATTGATCATCGGGTTGTACATGGTCTGGCCGGTGCCGCCGAAGAAGACCTTGCTCAATTCCTCGACGTTGACCGCTTTCTGCAGGGCCTTGCGGACCCGCACGTCCATCAGCGGGCTGTCGGGGTAGAGCCAGCCCTCGAGCTTGTCGACGTCGGCAACAAACGCGGCGGTGGGGTTCAGGAAGATGCGGGCGCCCGGCACCCGGCCCTGCACCACCTTCATGCCCTCTTTGCCAGCGCGCTCCTGCAGGTCTCGGCCCAATGTGGCCATGTGTGCTTCGCCGGCCAGCAGGCTCGCCAGTCGTGTGGAACCCTCCTTGATGTAGCGGAACTCGAACTCCGGGAAGTCGGGGGTGACTCGATAGTGCTGGAAGGGTGTCTTCTGGAAGCGGATGTACTGCTGCAACTCACGGCTCACGAACTGGTACGGCGCCGTCCCCGCCAGTGGCTCGGTCTGCGGCGTCGGGTCGCCCCGCTTGTCGAAGTCGGCCTTGCTGCGCACCTCCATGCCGCTCTCGGCTTCGGAAAGGCCGTGCAGAAAGTTCGAGTCGGGATCGATCTGAAAGACGACTTCGTAGTCGTTGATGATGTCGATCCGCTTGACGGTGCTTCGCCAGTAGGGTGCTTCGGCCTGCAGGGCGTCGGCTTTCGTCTCTTCCTCCCAGGTGAAGACGACGTCCTTGGCGGTGAACTCGCCGAGGCCCTTGTGGAACTGCACGCCCCTCTTGAGCTGGAACCGGTAGCCCTTGCCGTCCGGCTCCAGCTTCCAATCGGTGGCGAGTTGCGGCACCAGCTTGTCGCTATCTGGCCCGTGGCCTACCAGGAACTCGTAGATCGGCTTGAGGGCCACCGCGTCGAACTGGCCGAGCATCCGCTCGATGTTGTTCTCGGTGGCGGGAGGCGCTGTAGCGAACACGAGTTTGTTCACCTTGATCGCACTCGGCGCCGTCGCCCCGACGCCACTGTCGCTGCCCGAGGTCGCCGGTCCCGTCGGTTGGGCCCCTGTGCAGGCACTCAGCAGTAGCGCTGCAATGGTACCGGCACTCCACGTAAGCCGCTTTGAGCGAGCTAAAGACGCCACGTTTCCCTCCTACCATTCGTTCCGCCGATGGCGGTGTTCTTGCACGCACCATCGCTCAGACCGCGAGCGTTGTCAATGCGAGTGGCGTGAGGAATCGATGGAGGGTTATACCCGGGGTGGCCGGTCGAAGAATACCAGCTCAGCGGTAAGCGCTTGGCCGCAGCGCAGCCACGCGAACGACCACTGCGCCTGCCGTCGCCGCTGGGTGGGCGAGCCTGGGTTCAAGTAGAGAATGTTGGCGACCGTCTCGGTGAGCGGCTGATGGCTGTGGCCGAACACCACGCAGGCCACCCGGTCGCCGGCGAAGGCCGCCTGCGCCCGTCCATAGGTAGAGCCACGATCACCGTGCCCGTGCACCACGCCGATGCGATAGCCTGCCACCTCGACGATGATGCGCTCCGGCAGGCTTCGGCAGAGTGCCGCGTCATCGTTATTGCCGGCTACGGCGTGCACCGGCGCGTGCCGCTCCAGCTCCCGCAGCACCGCAGACGTCGTGATGTCGCCGGCGTGCAGAATCAGGTCGGCCTGGGGGAGGGCGGCGAGCACCGCGCCCGGCAGGAGGACGCTGGCGCGGGCAATGTGGGTATCGGCTAGCACCAGAATGTTCACCGACGCGCCGGCTATTGCTTCAGGTTCGAGGGCGGGGCTTCTCCGGCCACCCACGCCTTGAGGTGCCGGTAGGCGCGCAGCAGGTGGTCGTCGGGCTCTTTCACGTAGATGTAGGGCGGCACCACGTACCCGCCGAAGGCCTCCACCGGCCCCACGTTGTCGTCGACCACGAAGTCGGGGAACACCGGGATCTGCAGGAACTTCAGCGTGGCGTGGTGATCCTCAATGGGCTTGAAGTACACGCCCGATATCAGGTCATCGAGCCCGAAGTCCTCGTAGATGTCCCACGGCACCCTCGCCCCCGACCAGATGTAGACCTTGTGGCCGTCGGCGATGATGGCCTCGAACACCTCGCGCACGTAGGGGCGCAGGCCGCCGTGCACGCCGGTCAGGGTGAAGTCGCAGTCGAAGAAGATGTTCATCCCGGTTCGACCGAGTGCCCAGGCTGTGGGAATTGAGTGCGCAGTTCCTGCAAGATAGCATGCACATCATCGGCACCGCCTGCGGCGGCGAGGCGTGCCCAAACCTCGTCCTTCATCGACCGAGGGATGTGAATATCTGGGTCATCGTCGGCGGTCCAGGGTGATGGCAGGCTTCGACCGATCTCACTGCCTCGTTCGGTGTTGAACAGCCACCCTATCTCGCCGGTAATGAACTCGGGAGGCCGCCCTAGGTCATCCCATTCACTCGCAATACGTGCGATCGCTGCTTCGGGGGCTAGGTTCCAGACGATCCATTCGGGGTCTCGGCCCCTGCGGAAATCCCGCATCTCACCAAGGCCCGTAGCGAGGATATGGTGAATCGCCTCGAGAACGGTCCTTCGGATCCCTTCCTCGTCTTGGCCGGGCCAAAGGCGCTGAGCCACACCGACGACCCAACCCATTTCTGCCTCGTCGTAAAGGCCCTGTCGGAGCAATTCGTGGGCCAACGCAAGTGCTTCTTTGGACATGTCAGTCCATGGACTCCGCCCGGTTCTCGCCCCTTACGCGATGTGGCTCCGCTTGTTGCGCAGGTAGTCCACCATCACGTACTGCCCCAGCGTATCTGGGCTGGTGTAGAAGGCGCGGCCGCGGTTGATACGGGTCACCTGGTCCACGAACTCCCGCAAGTAGTAGCTGCGGTCGAGCATGAAGACGTTGATCAGCACGTTGTCTTTGGTGCAGTGGCGCACTTCCCGCAACGTCTCGGTGATGGTGCGCGGGCTGGGCGGATAGCCCAGGAAGATTTGGCCGCGCTCGATGTGGGCGGTCGGCTCACCGTCGGTGATCATGAGAATCTGCTTGGTGCCCTGCTTGTGGCGTGACAACAGCTTCTGGCTGATGATGAACCCCTGCTGCATGTTGGTGTAGGGCTCGGCCTGGTCCCAGGTGATGTACGGCAGCTGTTCGGCTTTCAGCTCCCGGGCGTAGGTGGAGAAGCCGACGATGTAGATGCTGTCGCGCGGGAACTGGGTTTTGATCAGGTTGTGCAGCGCCAGAATCACCTTCTTGGCGGCGTAAAAGCTGCCGCGCCGCGCCATCGACCAACTGAGGTCGAGCATGAGCACGGTGGTGCACTCGGTCTGCAACTCGGTCTTGTAGACCTCGAAGTCCTCGGGCGCCAGGCTCACCGGGGTGCCTTCGCCGTTGCGGTACAGCGCATTGCGCACGGTGCGGTGCAGGTCCAGGTAGAAGGGATCGCCGAACTCGTAGGTCTTGGTCTCGTCGATGCGATCGATGCCCACGCCGCGGCGGTCGGACTCGTGCCGCCCCATGCGGCCCTCTTTCAGGCGATCGAAGATGTCCTTCAGCGCCTTCTGGCCGATCTTGCGCATGCCTTGGGGGGTCAGCTCCAGCTTCTCGCCGTTCTTGCGGAGGTAGCCGGCATCTTCCAGTTCCTTGGCCAGCGTCTTCAGCAGCTCCAGCGCATCGGCCGATTCGTCGCCCAGCAGCTTGCGCATCGCCTCAGGGTCAATGTCCTCCAGACCGTCGCCGTATTGGGCCCGGCGGAGTTGCCGCTCCAGGTCCTCAAGCTCGCTCAACTGGCGCATCAGGTCCATGGCCTCGTTGATATCCAGGTGCTCGTCGCCACGGAAGTTGAACCGCTGCGGGCGTTCCTGCGGGAACATATCGTTTAGGGCCTGCTGCAGTTCGCTCATACCCTCTTGCAGGCCCATCTCCTGCATCATGGCGTTGAGCAAGTCTTCCATCTGCTGGCGCTGCTCACCCTGCAGGCTTTCCAGCAGGTTCTGCATCATGCGAGCCTGCTGCTGCATGGCCTGCATGAAGTCCTCCATGGACTGGCCTTGGCCACCGCCGCCCTGCTGCATCTGATCCTGGAAGTCTTGCCATTGCTGGTCGGTGCTGCCGCCCTGCTGCCGCTGCTGCAGCATCTGGTTCAGGTCGTT
>CAXNDA010000031.1:0-11517 GCA_964200875.1 Chloroflexota bacterium
AGGGGCCCTTCGACAGGCTCAGGGCAGGCACTCCCACACCCCTGCCTGAGGGGATTCGCCGTCCCCCGGCCCGCCGTTTACGGCGGCGTTACTCAAGACTCCCCTGCCGAGGCCATACCCATCAGTGAAGCATGGTGGTGCTGCGTGGCTCTAGCCCGCAGGTCTCAAGGCCAACTCATCAGCTCTGAACTCTTACGGTGAAGGCCTTGTTTAGGGAACTGGCAGTGACTGTATGCAACTTTCGCTTGCGTTTTAGCTGGGACTTTCGCTACGGTTAGAAGTACACCGGTGCGAGACTTTCTTCCGCTCCTGAGGGTACAGGCCATGCTTATCCGAAACGTCGCGCTCAACGCATTACTGCTGTTCATGGCCCTCGCCTTTCAGCAAGCCACCGGCCCCTCGCTGGCCGCCGCCGCCGACCCCCCCAAGCTCAGCATCAGCGACGTTGGCGTCTATGAAGGATCGTCGGGTCTGACCCCGCTGCTCTTCTTGGCCACGCTTTCCGAAGCCTCGACGGACGTCGTTACCGTGGAGTACGTCACGGTGGATGGGTCGGCCCTTGTCGGCGATGACTACGGGTTCGGCCGCGGGCGCCTCACCTTCGCGCCGGGCGAGACGGGGAAGTTCTTCACCGTATGGGCGAAGGGCGATACCGTCTACGAGCCGGACGAGGCGTTCGGCGTTGCGCTCTATGACCCGGTCAACGCGGTTATCGAAAGGGGCTCGGCCGCAGCCGTCATTCTGAACGATGACCTGAGGATTATGGGGGGCAAGGGGCTCCGGCTTCGGCCCGACATCATGGAACTGAGTTGGCAAACCGGTTCCGCACAGTTGGGCTATTACGTCACGCGCATTGAGCTGCTGACGGGAGCGAGCACCACCATGGGCCCCGTGGCGGCCAACGCGCGCACCTTCCGGGATGTTGGAGCGCCACCCTTCACCATGTTGTGCTACCTGCTGACGCCGGTCACGCCGGAAGGCCCTGGCGGGATCTCGGACATGGTGTGCGGGCAGGGGGGTATCGCGGCCGGCATTAAGGCGCCGCTCCACGTTTCTATCGGTCTCAACGAAAGCACCACCGCGCACCTCACCTGGGAGGCGCCCAACCAAGGCGTCGATATCTATGCCATCGCCTTCATCTCGCTGGCTGGCCTGCCCACCGAGCACGGCGCGTTGCCGCCCGAAGCCCTGGAGTTCTCGTTCGATACCAAGGGCCTCCCCATGTGTTTCTTGCTTCTGGGTGTCAAGGGCGAACTCGGCGGCGTGGCCGACCCGGTTTGCGTACTCACCGGGTTCTCGACGCTCAAGTCGGCCGGGTCGCAAGAGCCCGCGCTTACCGATCTCGACACGCACGGATTGCAGCAGGCGATTCAGACCGAACGCTCCCGCCGTGGCTTGGCCCCGGATCTCGCCGAAGCCGACTAACCCCGCGGGCATGATGCGGCGCCCGTGATTGCGAACGCTGCATGCGGCGGCTATGCTGTCGCTCATGACAAGCGCGTTCCAGGGCAAGACGGTCCTCATTACCGGCGCCAGTTCCGGCATTGGCCGGGCCACCGCGCTGGCCTTCGCACGCGAGGGCGCCAATCTGGTGCTGGGCAATCGCCGGCGAGACGCAGGCGAGGCAACGGCTGAACTCGCCAGGCAGGCCGGAGCCCAAACGGTGTTCGTTCCCACCGACGTGACCAACCCAGCCGAGGTGCGCGCGCTGGTGCAAGCGGCGGTACAGCACTTCGGGCGGCTCGATGTCGCCGTGAACAACGCGGGAGCCGCCATCGAAGGCGGTGGCCGCACGCTGACCCACCAGCACAGCGAGGACGATTGGGACCGCACCTTGGCGGTGAACCTGACTGCGGTGTTCACCGGTATGCGGGCCCAGATCGAACAGATGTTGGCCCAGGGCGGCGCCATTGTGAACATGTCATCCATCGGTGGCGTCGTGGCGAGCCGCGCCGGCGGAGCCGCCTACACTGCCGCCAAACATGGTGTGCTGGGGCTCACCAAGCAGGCTGCCGCGGAGTATGCCGCCCAGAACATCCGGGTGAACGCTGTGTGCCCCGGCCCGATTCTGACCGACATGTGGGAGCCGTTGCTGGCCGTCAACCCGAAGGCCGCCGATCGCGTGACCGCCCGCATCCCGCTGGGGCGGCTTGGTACGGTCGACGAGGTGGCCCAGGCGGTCATGTGGCTGGCTTCTGACCAAGCCAGCTACATGACCGGCCATGCGCTCTTGATCGATGGCGGCATCAGTGCCCTCTGACGCTGGGGCTGTGGGCCCAGCACTGGCCGACCGCCACTGCGTAGCCTGCCGGCCTGGGTCAACCCCGCTGACCGCGGCGCAGGTGTCGGACCGGCTGCCCCTGGTGCCGGGCTGGCATCTCACCGCCGAGTTCGGGCGCCTGTACCGCAGCTATCGCTTCCGGGACTTCGCCGGTGGCCTCGCTTTGGTGAATCGCATCGGGGTGGTGGCCGATGAAGAGGACCACCACCCCGATGTGCTGCTTGCCTGGGGACGCGTTGAGTTCACCCTCTGGACCCACGCCGCCAATGGCCTCACCGACAACGACTTCATTCTGGCGGCCAAGATCGATCGGCTCGCGGCCGGCGCTCCCGGCCGGCGGCCCGATTAACTCCAGACTGCGCTGACCACCGCGTCGTCGGGGTTCGCCGCATCGAAGAACACCACGGCCACGCCACGGCCGGCGGTCAATTCGCCGGCGGGAATGCCGCGGCTCACCGGTACCGACGGCAGGTATACGCCCAGGCTCCCCGTAATCTGCACCCCGGCTAAGTAGCTGCCGCTGGCGAAGGACTTGAGCACGCCTTTCCGGATCTCGGCCATCTACATACCTCCCAACTGCAGCGTCATGTCGTACCGGGCGATCCCGCTGCGGCGATAGTGCAGGCTGACGCCATTCACGCGACGCTTGGCGCGCAGCAGCCCCGCTCCAGGGTCGGTGATCTCCACCACGTCGTACACCTGCTGCCCGCAGTTGACCCGCACCGTGATGTCACCGGCGTCGCCGGACACCGTCGCCAAACGTTGCTCTGCGGTCGCCCGCGCTTGTGCATCTGCGGCGCTGGCAACGTTCGCGTCGTAGACCTGGCGTCCGCCGTTCGGCCAGGCGGTGGCGCTGGGCCAGTCGAACTGCTCCCCATACACCCCGGCGCCAAACACCTGCACCCGGGATGGCGCAGCCGCTCCGGCGGTATAGGTCGCCTTGAGCAGCGGCTGGCCAACCCCACCGTAGGTGTAGACCGGGAAGTCGGAGGTGGCCGGATTGATCACAAAACCGAAGTCGCCGTCGAGCAGCAGCACGTCTCCCGACATCGCCAACAGGCGTCGTACAGCATTCACGCCACTCTCCCCCGGCTGGATGGTGAACGCGGGCATTGCGCTCAGAAAACGGCTGCTGGAACTCAGCACGCCCAAGCTCAAACTGGACCGCGCCAGCACCCATGCCACCAATTGGAATAGGTTGCGCGTGTTTTTGGCCCAGGTGAACTGGTGGCGCGCCCGCCATTGATCCAGCAACCCCCAGCCGTCCAGGCAGGTGGCGCCGGCCGTGGTCTGCCCAGGACAGGTGGTGTGGTGCACAGCGCGCACCCAGAACGCCTGCCGCGCCACGGTGCGATCCCCCACCGAAGTCTGGTAGCCCAGCCGCACCTCGACCTCTGCCCCCACCACCAGCGGCCCCGTCGACACGGCGTAGCCGCCCGCTGCGTTGGTCAGCGTGAGTGCCGCACCGCCGGCGAACGCCTGACTCTCCAGGTCGAGCGCCGTCACATCCCGCGACACATCCACCACCGGCGCCATGCGCTCCGCCCGCCACACCCCGAACGGGGTCGAGAGCCACGCCGCCACCGCATCGTGCCCCAACGCCGCGCCATACGCCGAAGTGGCGTCGAACGGCGCGGGCTCCAGCCACAGGCCATCGGCGAAGCCTGCGCCCGGCAGCACCGCGCTGGTGTACAACCGGCTGTACCCGCCGGTGCCGGCGTACTTCTCCACAAACCACACCCGGGCCGTGTCGAACCAAGCCAGGTAGGGGCTCTGATAGCTGACGTTCGAACCCGCGTCCGCCATCTCGATGGTGGTGAGGGCCGACCATGTGCCGGCGCTCTGGGCGTAGCCGTCCCCAAAAATGCAGCTCCACAGGTGGTTCGTTCCGGCACTGGTGCTGCCGGTCACCACCAGGTTCCAGTCCAGGCGGTAGGCGCACGCCAGCCCGCTGATGCTCGCCACGGTGTTGCTCCATGCCGAGGCGGCCCCCCAACGCCCGCCGTTCGGGCGACGCTATACACCGTGCCGCCCACGTTGTAGAACAGCCGGACCACACCACCGGCGCTCACCCCAGCAGTCAGATACGTGACTGCCGCGGGCGCGGTCACCACCACCACACCGGCGCCGAAGCTCTGGCCGTTGTCGGTGCTCTCGCTGCACAGAATGGTCCGTTGGTCGGGCGCTACCAAGAACAGCAGCACCGAACTCCCCGCTGCGGTCAGCGCCACGCCCGATACCGGCGAGAGGGTGCCGATCAGCGTCCACGTACCGAACGGGCTGCCTGCCGCCGGTGTGGTTATGATCTGCAGGTACGCCTGTCCGCTGGGGGTTGCCCGCGCCCGGACCAGCGTGCCGTTGCCCGAGCACACGCTGGCATGGTGAAAGTCATCCTCCAGGCCGGTGTAGAGCCGCTGCCAGCGCAGGCGCGGCAAGCCGGCCAGCCGGTCACTCAACGTGACCTGCACCACCGGTACCCCGCCGCCCGATCGCTGGACGGTCAGTAACTCAGGAGCCATGGTTCGCAAAGGCTATACCTCCAGCTGAGATAGGCGGGCGGGCGGAGCGCCAGCAGGCGTGTAGAGTCGCCGGGGCAGCAGGCCCTGCTTGCGCCGTCGCCCGGCTATCCCTTGCTCGAACTGTGCCAGCCGCTCTTTGCCCCACGCCAGAAAACGTTCCGCGGTGGCCTCTCCACCCGCGTTCACCCGGTTGGCCGCCACTGCCGCCTGCTCCAGGGCGGCCAGCGCCGCGGCGCCGGTCACCACCAGGCGCTCGGCGGCGGCCGGTAGCGAGCACCCGGCGGCGTCCAAGGTGTGCACCGCCGTCCAATAGAGGTTCACGCTCTCCCCGGCAGTAGGAACGGTGTCGACCAGCAGGGTCAGGGTGTCGCCCCAAACCGAGAAGGGTGCGTACACCGCTGGATACTGGCCGGCCGGGTACTCCACAGCCTCCACGCCAAGCCTGCCGGTCAACGCCGACAGGCTGAGATCGCGGGTTCCGCCCGGGGCCGCCAGCACACTCTTCAGTTGCCGCGGTGCAGCCTGCGAGTACAGGTCAATTGCGTGCTGCAGGGCGTGTTCCAGTGTCTCGGGGCTCCACTGCTGATTCAGCGCCTCCACGTCGCCCAATTCCAGCCGCACCATCGCCAGCATATGGTTCAGGGTGGTCATCATCGCCTCCTTAGTGGCGTGCTCGCTACACACCCTCATCGATGTCGAGAATCGCTATCGCATCCGAAGTGGTGGGGCCCAGACCGCTGGTCACGGCCTGCACCCCCAGCCGTTCGCCGGCGACAAAGGTCAGGTCATCCCGGTCGCCATAGGCTTCGTTGAACTGGGTGGCCGCGGCGTCAAACGTCAGGTTCAACGCCGCCTGCGCCACACCGTTCTTGGTCACCTTCACCGTCAGGGTGCCGGCGGTGCGCGGCTCCGTCAGGAACGCCGTGATCGACCGTACCCGCCCGGTGCGTTGCGCATAGTACTCGCCACCCCCGTAGGGCAGCAGACTCATGGCGACCGTGGCAGTGGCCGCCAGGTTCTCCTTCAAGTAGTGCAGTCGTGGCACGGCTTCGCCCTCCTGTTCAGTGGTGGTAGCAAGTCTCCGGAGCGCACGCTTAATGGTGCGCCACACGTATTGTGGTGATTCGATGTTGGGCGGGAGAGTCCAGAGAGGGCGGCAGCCCTTTCTGGACGGGGTGCACGAGGGGGAACCCCCTCGTCTCCCAAAAAGTACGATGGGTGGGTGGAGGGAACTGGCAGTCCAATCCGTAGGCCGCGCGCTCCCAAGCGCACCCCTAGTACCTGTGTCGTACCACTAGTCGCGCACGCCGATGAGCTTGGCCAGCTTGAGGGTGTTGAACAGCGCCAGGCTCACATACCACTTCACGCGCACCCTGGTCGCGTCCTTCGCCTCCAAGCTGCCGATGCGCTCGACCTGCAGCCCGCCCGGCGCGGTGATGCCGGCCAGACCGCCCTCGCCGAACTGCATGGCGTAGATGGTCGAGCAGTCGGTGCTGGTGCCCACCGTCTTCACGTCCGAGACCCATTCGCTGGGCCCCAGCGGAATGCCGTCGTAGTACTGCACCATCTGTCCGAACTGATTGCGGTCGCTTTCCAGCAGGCTGGCAGAGTTGCGAGACAGGCTGTTCAGCTTGCGGCGGCTGCGCTTGGAGAGCAGCAGCAGGTCGGGCTTGCCCGGCTTCACCCGGTCGATCACCTCGTCCAGCCTCTCCAGCGTGAGTGTGCCGCCGTTGGTCCCCATGCTGACCGTCTGGCCGGCGATCGACAGCTTGTCGATGCCGTCGAAGCTCTTGGCGTCGATGGTGAGGTCGTCATTGACGAAGGTGTCGTCGAACTTGCGCTGCACCGCCTTGGCCTTCAGTTCCACAATGGCCGTCTCGAGGTCCTGCAGGTTGCTGCGGGTGGTCCGCAGAAAGTTGTCGATGTCGGCGTCGCCGCCCAGAATCCGCAGGGTGGCGGTGATCTGGGTGAAGGTGGGCGTGCTCTCGGTCCAGTTATCGCTAACATCGAAGTAGCTGGCGGTCGCCGCCACATTCTCTCGGTTGTAGGTCAACCCGTTGCCCACAATCTCGATGAAGGGCAGCTGCTGCAGGACCGGACTCTCGAACACCGCCGTCTCGATAACGCCGGTCTGCAAGATGTCGTTGGAGAGCTTGGATGCTTCGGTCAGGGTGAGTGCCATTGTGGTGCCTCCTTGTGTTCAGACTGCTCGATGTTCCGGATGTCGTAAGCGTCAGGCGATCCGTGCGCTCGATCCCACCAACGCCAGCGCGATCTTCTGCCGGGGGCTCAGCGCGCTGATGTCGGCGGCGCCGCGGGCGGGCGAGCCGGCCGGCACGCGGGCCGCCGCGGCATGTTCCGCCAAATGACGCCGTACGGCGGCCACCGTGGCCCGCGCCGCCGCCAGCGAGGCATCCACCTCGTCGACGGTACCGCCGGTCACCAACTCGGGCGGTACGTCGGGCACGTTCAGCAGCAGTGCCTGGCGATAGCGCTCGGCGTCTTGCCGCCGGTGCTCCACGTGTGCCGCAGCGCGCTCCTCGGCCTGCTGTGCCGCCGCCCGCTCCTGCTCCAACGCGCTGCCGAGTGCATCGCGCTCCTGTTCTGCTGCGGCCAGCGCGATGGACAGCACCTCGACGTCCACCGGTGGCGTTGCAGCGACCGCCGCCACCCGTTCTTGTTCGCTCTCTTCCACTCCGCACCTCCTGTGTTGTGACTGCTCACGGGGTATAAAGTAGAATAGATGTTCTACTATCGTCAAACGGTTATGGCACACCACCTGCGCTAGAGTAAGAGTTCAGGATCGCGGGGACAGATGACATCTCACCCACCGAAACACCCCGGCCGCAGTACCAGTCCCGGACCGTCCGGCGGGAGTTTGAGGGCTGCCGCCCATAGGAGTGGGCAGGTCTTCGCGGCAGGCATGAAATCCGTTCGTCCTGAGCTCGTCGAAGGACCGGGGGTGGGGTGGTTCCCTTCGGCGGGGCTCAGGGCGAACGGGTCCCTACAGCTGCATGACAGCCGCAAAACTCTGACGGACACCCGAGGGTGGTGGATTGCCGCCCCCTCTGCCTTCCTAAGCGCTAGACTGGACTGCTATGACTACCTATCCCCTCTACCTGGAATCCGGACCCAAGCGCCAAACGACCATGGTCCACGTCTTCGATCTGCTGGGCTGCAACGTCTCGGGCCCCACCACCGAGGCGGCGCTGGACGCTACGCCCGATGCGATTCGTGCCTACCTCGCGTTCTTGCAGCAGCACGGCGAGGCGGCCGACCCAGCGGCGCCCTTCGATACGACCGTTGCCCAACATGTCACGGAAGGCCCCCGGATCGGGTACGGCGATCCGCAGCCGGGCTTCGAGCCGGATTTCGTCGCGGTCACCGCCGACGAACTGGCCGTCTATCTGCAGCGATTCCGGTGGTTGGGCCAGGCGATAGCTGACCGTCTGGCGGCGGCGCCGGCCGGCCTGCTGGCGTTGGAGTCTGGCGACGAGCGAACCCTGCGCGCGATCGGCCAGCACCTGTCAGAGGCGCAGGGCTACTACCTGCGTTACCTCACGGGAAAAATCGAGGGCTTGCCCCAAGCGCAGCACGCGGTCCGGGAAGCGGCGGACGTGGCGGCGGCCCTGGGCGAGGTCTGGCGGTTGAACGCCGAGCGCTTCGCCGCGCTCACCCCGCGCGAATGCGGCATCCAAGTGCACCACGGTCAGGTCTCGTGGACCGCGCGCCGGGCGTTACGCCGCAGCCTGGAGCACGCCTGGGAGCATCTGCGAGAGATCGAGGCGCGGCTATCCTAGCGCGCTACGTGTCTCGGTTGTCTCGGCTGTAGCAGAAACCACGATCACGTGAGGCGTGCCAAGGGTACGGAATAGCTCAGCGAAGTTCGGGTCCCTTCTCCCCCGGCGGGAGAAGGTTAGGAAGAGGGGGATGTCCCTGCTGGTTAGCCCGTTCAGTGGTGTATGAGGACATCACCAGGGCCAGCATCATCCGTTACTACAATCGTGACAAGCGACCCACTAGGTGTCGCGGAGCCAGGCCCGAAGTCTCGCCGGATCCACCGTGATGGCTTGGCGGCTGGTCATCGCCACCGCGCCGGCCACTTCCAACGTGGTCAGGGCGCGGTTCGCGGTCTCTCGGGCAACGCCGGTCATGGCCGCCAAGTCGCGCTGCCGGATGGGTAGCGCGACGTACCGCGCTGGCAGGCCCGGCCGCGCAAACCCAGCCGCAAGGTCCAGCAGGCCGCGCACGATCCGTTGCTGCGAGTCTGCCGAAAGCATGGTGGCATGGCGGCTCTCGGCAAGCCGCACCCGCCGCACCATCAGTTGCGCAAGCCCGCGATACAGCGCCGTCTGGCCCGGCAGCGCGTCAAGGTCGCGCCGGTGTACCAGCAGCACGCTGGTGGGAAGAATGCCGGTCACCACGCTCACGCGCGCCACATCGTCCAGCAGGCTTTCCTCGCCAAACAGCTCGCCGGGGTGAAGCACACTAAGGATGACCTCGGCGCCCGACGCTGAGGTGGTATGCAACTTGGCCACGCCGGTCAGCAGCAGCCGCAGGTAATCGCCATTGCTGTGACAGTCCAGCAGCACCTCATCGGCGGCGAAGTGGCGCACCGGGGCATGCGCCACCAGCGCGTCTACCTGAGCGTGCGGCACGTGATCAAAAAGACCGGTCTCAAGCAGTAAGCCGCGGGGGTCAACCTGCAACCCCACCGTCGCCCCAACGCGCGATGTCACCACGTCTGCCTCCCTCGAAAGCCCTACATCGGCATATGTCTATGTATCACTTATCACTACGATAATATGCACTAACAGTATCAGCAGGTCAAGACATTGATGACCTCTACACCTGAGCCGGCTATCGTCCGCCGCATCATGCTGCACTGGACATCTGCCCGCAGGTCTACTACGGTCTCGGGGAGACCACCAAGGAGCGCACGCCGTGCACCTGCCCGCCGACTTCACCACGTTCCGTACCTGCTACCAGCACCCAGCCGGCGCGATCGGCGTTGCCCTCAGCCGGTGGCTCATCGACGCCGACTACGCCTACCTGACCGCGGCCGAACCCGGCACGCCAGCCGCCCGCGGCGCGGTCCCCGCGCTGGGCGCGTATCACTTGACGAGCAGCGGTCTGGAAGCCCTGTCAGCCCTCGGTGTGGACTGCGCAGCGCTGCGAATCGACACACCGTACAAGGCGTGCGCGGATTACACCGTTCGCCTGGCCGATGGCAGACGCGGCATCCCGCACGCCGGCGCTCGCCTGGGTGCAGCACTCACCCACTGGCTGCTGAACGCGCGGTATGCGGAGCGGCTCCCGCACGCGACCACCGTCTACGGCCGGCGCACCCTCCAGCTCACCGCCGCCGGACAACAGCGGCTCAGCGACCTCCGGGTCGGCCTCCCTATCGCCGTGCCGGTCTAGCGGCGCGGTATCCTAGTGGTCTAACACACGTGATGTGGGGTTGCACTGTCCGGCAGGTGAGCCCAGAGAGGGCGGCAGCCCTTGGCGCCTGCCCTGAGCGGCGTCGAAGGGACGGGGGTGTTCGAGGGGGAACCCCCTCGACTCCTAGAAAGTTCCAGGGGTGGGCGGAGGGAACCCTCGCGCTCATCCGAAGGCCGCGAGCCGGGCCACCCCATACTACGTGTGGCTGACAACTAGGGTGAGCCAATCGGCGCCAACCACACCTCTTGAGGAACGCATGACCACGACCCAAACCGCCTCCCATACCACCGCTGACCCCACACTGCCGCTGTTGTTCCAGCCGTACAGCTTGCGGGGCCTCACCCTGCGGAACCGCATCGCAGTCTCGCCCATGTGCCAGTACGCCTGCGAGGCGCGCGATGGCATGGCCACCCCGTGGCACCTGGTGCACTTGGGCGCTCGTGCGGTCGCGGGAGCGGGGTTGGTCATCGCCGAAGCCTCCGCGGTTACCCCGGAGGGCCGCATCACGCCGCAAGACCTGGGAATCTGGTCCGACGCCCATGCTGATGCCCTGGCGCCGGTGGTGGACTTCATGCATCAACACGGCGCAGCGGCCGGCATCCAGCTTGCCCACGCCGGTCGCAAGGCCAGCACCAACCGCCCGTGGGAGGGCCGTGGCGCCTTGGACGATGCCCACGGCGGCTGGACGCCGGTTGCCCCCAGCGGCCTGGCCTTTCCAACTTACCGGGAACCTCACGGGCTGACTCCGGCCGAGATCGGCGCCACCGTCGAGGCGTTTGCAGCGGCAACCCGCCGTGCGCACGCTGCCGGGTTCGATTTCATCGAACTCCACGCCGCCCACGGCTACCTGCTCCACCAGTTCCATTCGCCGCTCTCCAACCAACGGACGGATGGCTACGGTGGCAGCTTCGAGAACCGGGTGCGCTTCACCCTGGAGTGCGTTACCGCTATGCGCGCGGCATGGCCCACCGAGAAGCCGATCTCGGTCCGCCTCTCCTGCACCGACTGGGTGCCGGGTGGCTGGGACATCGAGGACACCGTGCGGCTGGCGCTGCTGCTGCGCGAGGCTGGCGTCGACATCATTGACGCTTCGAGTGGCGGCAGCTCGCCCGACCAGAAGATCGCACTCTCGCCCGGCTACCACGTCCCCTTCGCCGAGCGTATTCGGCGGGAGGTGGCGATGCCGGTTGCGGTGGTGGGCCTGATCACGCAGCCCGAACATGCCGAGCAGATTCTGCAGGCCGGGCAGGCCGACCTCATCCTGCTGGGTCG
>CAXNDA010000032.1:0-11441 GCA_964200875.1 Chloroflexota bacterium
GTCCAGAGAGGGCAGCAGCCCTTGGCGCCTGCCCTGAGCAATGTCGAAGGGGCGGGGGTGTTCGAGGGGGAACCCCCTCGACTCCTAAAAAGTTCCATGGGTGGGCGGAGGGAACCATCGCGCTCATCCGAAGGCCGCGAGCCGAGCCATCCCATACTACCTGCGTCACAGCACTAGTTCCCCAGAATGGCGCCCGATGCCGCAAGGCCGGCACCCAGGTCGGTCTTGTGGTTTTGCAGCGCCAGCGCCTGGTGCAGCGTAGTCAGGAACGAGTAGACGTTGGCGCTGCTAGAACCATAGCCCATGAGGCCGATGCGCCAGATTTTACCCGCCAGCAGGCCCTGCCCGCCCGCGATGTCGATGTTGAGCTGGTCGCGCATCACCTCGCGCAGCTTCGCATCGTCCACGCCCTCGGGGATGTTCACGGTGGTCAAGCTGGGCAGGCGGATCGACGCGTCCTTGACGAGCAGGCTCAAGCCCATGGCTTGCAGCCCGGCGTGCAGCGCCTGCGCATTGCGGGCGTGGCGGGCGAAGCGATTCTCCAGGCCCTCCTCGGCGATGACCGCCAGCGCCTCGCGCAGCGCGTAGATCATGGTGGTGGGTGGCGTGTGGTAGTAGGTGCGGCCGCCGCCCCAGTACTGCCGGATACCGGCGAGATCCAGGTACCAGACGCCGACGGGCGTTTTGCGGGCCTGCACCATAGCCTCGCCACGGTCGCTCACCGTGAAGGGTGAGAGTCCGGGAGGTGCGTTCAAGCACTTCTGGGTGCCCGAGTAGGCGAAGTCGACCCCCCACTGGTCGACGTTGACCGGAGCACCACTCAGCGAGGTTACGGTATCCAGAATCAGGTACGCGCCGTGCGCTTTGATGATCTTCGCGATCTCGTCCATCGGCTGAATCACGCCGGTGGAGGTCTCGCCGTGCACCATCATCACCACTTTGGTCTTGGGGTGCGCCTTCAGCGCCGCTTCCATCTGCTCGGGTGCGATCGCGGTGCCGAAGGGGACCTCCACCGTATGAATGACCGCCTGGTGGCGTTCGGCGATGGACTGCAGCCGCTGACCGAAGGTGCCAATGATGCCGACGATCACCTCGTCGCCGGGCTCCACGGCATTGGCAATTGCGGTCTCCATGCCGGCGGTGCCGGTGCCAGATACCGGGAAGGTCAGGGCGTTCTCGGTGTTATAGACGTACCGTAGCAACGTCTTGGTATCTTCCATGATCTCGTAGAACAGCGGGTCGGCATACCCGAGCACCGGTGCCGTCATCGCTCGGTAGATGCGGGGATGCACCGGGCTTGGGCCGGGTCCCAGCAGCAGGCGCGCCGGCGGGTTAAGTACGGACGTTGGTAGGTCGCTCATCAAAGCCTCCAGAATTCTTCGCGGACAGCGTGCAACATCATACCGCGCGTTGGCGACGGGTAGATCAGCCGGGCGGAGCGTGCCTGGGACGTCCTCGCCGCACAAACTGTACCGCTTTTTGTACCACTTTCAGTCACCCCAAAACGAAGCTCTTGCCTCAACAATGGTGGCGGGAACACAACCCAATCTCACCGGGCTGAAGGAGTGCACAGTGTCGGCTCAAGCGCAGGTCATGGACTCGTATGTAGACCGTAAAGGCATCGAAACGATGCTCACGCACCGGCGGAACCACAGCAGCGCCATCGAGTGGCTGCGGTACGTGCGACGTACGTTGGGTCTCACCCAGAAGGAGTTCGCTGGCCGCCTGGGCTATAGCACCAACATGGTGCGGAAGATCGAGGCTGGAGACCGGCGGCCGTCTGCCATGGCCTGCGAACGGCTCGCTGACCTGCTGCAGTGCTCGGCCGTGGACCGGGCGGACTTGCAGCTCTGGCTGCGCGGGGGGTGGGCGCACTAGCGCAGCACCACCGCCCGCGCTAGCGGTTCTGGACCGACCAGTCGAAGGGAATCGACGGGTCGTCCCAGGCCAAGCGGAACTCGTCGGGATCTTTGGGGTCGTAGGCCTTGGTGACGAAGTAGATCACGATAGCGGGATCGGGGCTCACCACCCGGTAGCCGTGGGCCACGCCGATGGGTATGCGCACCATCGTGGGGTTCTGCTCGCCAATGTACAGGCTCTGGGTCTGGCCCTTGGTGGGCGACCCCTCGCGCATGTCGTACAGACCCACCCGGATCATGCCCTTGACGCACGCCCAGATGTCGTCTTGCTGGCTGTGGTAATGCCACGCCTTCACCACGCCGGGGTACGTCATGGTGACGTTGGCCTGCCCGAACCCCTTGAAGATAGGCTCGTCCGCGCGATACAGCTCGGCCAGATAGCCGCGGTCATCGGCGTACTGCACCACCTTCTTGATTTCGACGCCTTCAATGTTTGCCATGCGTTATATACCTTCTAAGTCGGATTCGGTGAGGCCCAGGTCACCCAAGATGGAGTGGAGCAGTGGCTTTCCGATATCTCGTCCGCGATGATGTGGAACGGTTGTAAAGGCGGCGGTGTCGATTCTCCGCCAAAGCTCATGACTGCCACGCCCCGGCTTTACGTACTCACACCCCAGATGGCGGAGCTTACGCGCCAGTTCAGCATAGCGCACCTCTAAGAGGCTACATCAACCAGAAGCTCTTCGTGCAGTGTGGCGCCGCTTGCGGGCCTAATGCCTGCGGGGAGCGGGATATGCTGCTCGCGCATGTAGCTAAGAACCAGGTGTGCAGCGTCCTGCAGGCTCTCTAGCGCCTCCGCGAGGGTAGCCCCCTCCGCATGGCACCCTGGTAGGAGCAGACATTGCACAAAAAACTGCCCACTCTCCGTCTGACGGCCTTCGACTGGTAGCACCCATTGCGCCATCTGGGGCTCCGGAGATGTGGGTTGCTGTTGCTTAGCTGCCCTCGCCATAGGTTATATACCTTCTAGGTCAGATTCAGTGAGGCCCAGGTTACGCAAGATGGAGTGGAGTGTTTTGGGTGACAGTTCTCGTGAGGCATGATGCGGAATGATCGTGCTGCTCCCAGTGTTTGGGTTCCACCATACTCATGGCCGCCCTTGCCGGGCCTCCCAAACTCGACCCCGAGCCTGCGCAGTTTCCTGACCAACTCGCCGTAGCGCACCTACGATTCGAGGGTTACCGGAATCTCGGCGTGGAGAACCGCATGCTCGTCCAAGCCCTTCAGACCTTCCGGTAACGGCAAGCCATGCTCCCGCCGGAACTCAAGGAGATTTCTCGCCGCGTCTTCAATGTACTCAAACACTTCAGGTAGCGTTTCCGCCTCCACGTGGCACCCCGGAATCAAGGGGCATTCCGCGTAATAGATACCCTCCGGCTGCCACTCCACCTCTATGGGCAATACGTACTGGTGCTTCATCGGGCTCCTGCTTTCGCGGCTACACGTCCAGGTTCTTCACCTGGGTGGCGTGGGCCTGGATGAACAGCTTGCGTGGCTCCACCTCGTCGCCCATGAGTTGGGTGAAGATCAGGTCGGCGTTCTCGGCGCTCTCGATGCTCACCTTGAGCAGCGTGCGGGTGGCCGGATTCATTGTCGTGTCCCACAGCTGCTCGGGGTTCATTTCGCCCAACCCCTTGTAGCGCTGAATTTCGGCGTTCTTCCCGCCGTCGCGCAGCGTCTGCAGGTGGGCATCCTTCTCGTGGTCGCTGTAGATCCATGCGTGGGTACGCCCGCTCTGGATGCGGTAGAGCGGGGGCTGTGCGATGTAGAGGTTGCCCTGCTCTACCAGTTGCGGCATCTGCCGGAAGAAGAAGGTGAGCAACAGTGTGCGGATGTGCGACCCGTCGACGTCGGCGTCGGTCATGATGATGATCTTGCTGTAGCGCAGCTTCTCGTGGTCGAAGGTCGGCTCGATGCCGGTACCCAGCGCCGTAATCAGGTTCCGGATTTCCTCGTGGCCCAGCATCTTGTCGGGGCGGGCCTTCTCCACGTTCAGAATCTTGCCCTTGAGCGGCAGAATGGCCTGGAACTTGCGGTCGCGCCCCTGCTTGGCCGAGCCTCCGGCGCTTTCACCCTCCACCAGGAACACCTCGCACAGTGCGGCGTCGCGCTCCGAGCAGTCGGCCAGCTTGCCGGGCAGCATGCTGAACTCCAGCGCGCCCTTCCGCTGCACCAGGTCGCGGGCCTTGCGGGCCGCCTCCCGGGCGCGTGACGCCAGGATGCACTTTTCGGCGATGCGGCGGCCGTCCGAGGGGTGCTCCTCCAGATACTGGGTCAGGCCATCGCCCACCACCGATTCCACAATGCCCTTGATCTCGGCGTTACCGAGCTTGCCCTTCGTCTGCCCCTCGAACTGGGGCTCGCCCAACTTCACGCTGATGACGGCGGTCAGGCCCTCGCGCACGTCCTCGCCGGTCAGGTTCGCCTCGTCGTCCTTCAGGATCTTCTGCTTGCGCAGGAAATCGTTCACGCCACGGGTGAGAGCGGTGCGGAAGCCGGTGAGGTGGGTGCCGCCATCGACGGTGTTGATGCAATTGGCGAAGCTGTACACGCCCTCGGTGTAGCCATCGTTGTATTGAATGGCCACCTCCACCATCGCGCCGGGCGTCTCTTTGGTGATGTAGATGGGCTTGGGATAAATGGGATTGCGATTGTGGTTCAGGTGGCGCACAAAGCTGGCCACACCGCCCTCAAAGTAGAAGGTCTGGTCCAGGTCGCCCCGTTCGTCCACCATCCGCAAGGTGAGGCCGGCGTTCAGGTAGGCCATCTCGCGGAAGCGGGTCAGCAGAACCTCGGCGTCCATCTCCGCGTCCTTGAAGATCTCGGCGTCGGGGAAGAAGGTGACGGTGGTGCCGGTATGGGTGGACTCGCCCACCACTTTGAGGTCGCCCTGGGGCTTGCCTCGGGCGTACTCCTGCCGGTACACCTTGCCGTTACGGCGCACCTCCACCACAGTCCATGCAGAAAGGGCATTCACCACCGAAGCGCCCACGCCGTGCAGACCGCCCGAGACCTTGTAGCCGCCGCCGCCGAACTTACCGCCGGCGTGCAGCACCGTCATAACCGTCTCGAGCGCCGACAGGCCGGTGGTGGCGTGCTTATCCACCGGAATACCACGGCCGTTGTCTTGCACGCTGACCGAGCCGTCCTGGTGAATGACGATGTCGACATGGGTGCAGTAGCCGGCCATGGCCTCGTCAACGCTGTTGTCCACCACTTCGTAGACCAAGTGGTGCAGGCCGCGCACGTCGGTGCTGCCAATGTACATGCCCGGCCGGCGGCGGACCGCTTCGAGACCCTCCAGGACCTGAATGTCCTTGGCGGAGTAGCCGTCATCTTTACCGGGATTCGGTCGTGTTGCCATTCGTAGGTACGCCCCTTAACTGAGTGATTGAGCACCGCTGTTCTGCGCTACGACCAGGGAACGTCGTTGCCAGAAGAACAGCATGGCGGCCACAGCAAGGCCGGAGGAGATGTATGCGTGTGCCACAATAACCGCTATCAAGCCCGCTGGGTTCCCTACCAACAGGCGCCACACCACAGGAACCCCTGTGGTGATCAGAAGGGTCAGGGCGATGAAGCCCAGCGTACTCCAGAAGTGGCGGAACACTACCCGGGCGCTGATGATGGCTGAGGGTACCGGCCAAGCGCCGGTCAACACCAGAGCCTCCTCGAGGAACGCCGCGTAGAAGGCTGCCAGCATAAATGCCGCCATCAGCAGCGTGCCCAGCAGCGACGCCATGACCGGCGCCAACCCCCCAATCAAGCTGATCAGCCAGATGAGCACCAGCGATACCGGTATGCCCACGAACACCACCATGCCGTACAGCGCCAGCAGCCTGCCGAAGGTCCGCCCGCTGGCGTTCAGCAGCCCGCCCGCGCCTGGTGGATTCCCGCGTACGCAACCCGCCAGCCCCGTGAGGTAGACGCTTGCCAACGCTAGCGCACTCGCCACCAGCACACCCATTGCCCCAAACCATTCGGGCCACGAGGTGATGTCGGCCACCACCTGCCCCTGAACCTTTGGCACCATCGCAGTGACCGTGACCGCACTTGGCAGGTGCATAGTGAGCGCTGCCAGCAGGTTGACCTGCAACCACTCGCCACGGAACTCGGTTATGCCTGCGGAAAGGTCGGCCCCCTGCTCGCCACCCCCACCAACAGGCACGGCCGAGGCGGCTTGGTTCAGCAAGGTGTCGATGACGGTGGCGCTGGTGATGCCGGGCCCAAAGGCAAGCAGCAGATCGAGCGCGATGGGAAGCAGCAAAACCCACAGATGCCGATTGAGGGAGATGAACCCTTCACTAAGGGTGTCGATAATTCCCGGAGGCTTCGGATTCAGCATCGTGCGTGTAGTTTACCACAGGCAGGCATGTGCAGGCACAGGTACGCGACAAAGGCCGGCCCAGCGGGGCCGGCCTTGAGGGTCGGTTTTGGGTGCCTACTTCGAGGCGTTCAGCCGTTTCATCAGGCGTGATTTACGGCGAGCAGCGGCGTTCCGGTGCATCAACCCCTTGCTCACTGCCTTGTCCAGCTCGGAGATAGCCTTGACCACCACGGTGTCGGCGTTCTCGGCGTGTTGAGCCACCGCGGTGCGCGCCTGCGTGAGGAAGCTGCGGATCGCAGCCCGCATAGGCCGGTTATGGGCGCGCCGCTTAAGGCTTACTCGCCATTGCTTCAACGCCGTCTTTGTGTTCGCCAAATCATGCTCCTCTTCGTGTCCTGCAAGTGATCACATTACACTGTCGCGGGGAACCGGTCAACGCCAGCATCGGTGGGTAAGAGCTCAGCGTTAGGGTGTCGGCCATGAGACCCGCGGGCAAAAGCCACGCAGCACCACCCCATCTCACCGATGGCATTGCCTGGGCTCCTGTCGTTATCGCTGCGTGTGCCCCTCCAGCGTCGGCAACGCCAGCCCCGACAGCCGCTCGGCGGTCTCGGCCAGCGCGTCGTCCGCCGCTTGCAGCTTCGCACCACCCACCGCCAGCGTGCTCACGCCCGGCACGCCGCACAGCACATCGCTGGTGCCAAAGCCAGCGCCCTTGAAGGCGATAAGCTGGAAGCAGGTGCCCGCCGTCGTCACCGCCTGGGCCGTCGTGGTGGCCCCGCCGCCCAGCGCAACGTTGGTGATGGGCGAGCCGTCCAGCGGAATGCGCTGCAGCAGGTAGCTGTCGGCGCCGCCTGCGGGCGCGGCCCAGGTCACGGTGGCGTTAGCCGTCCCGCCCAGCATCAGCGCGAAGGCATTGGGGATCACAGTGCCGATCTCGATGCCCGCCATACCGCACAGCAGGTCGCTCAGGCCGAGTGCGCCGCCGGGACCGGTGGGCACCAGCACGTAGCAGTACATCACGCCGTTCACCGCCGCAGCATCGCTATAGCTGGTGAGGCCCGCCGCCAGCGGGATCAGATTGGCGGCCGCGGTGCTGGTGTTGTACTGCAGCAGCGTGTAGCCGGTCTGCGCCGTACCGCCGGTCCAGCTCAGGTCGATGCTGCCGGTGGCGATCTTCAGGTTCTTGCCGCCGGCCACCGGTGCTGCCGCCAACTCGAACGCGCCCAGGTCGCACCCGGGACCCTGCGGTCGCACCGTTCCCCGTTGGTCTTGCGCCGACACGGGTGCAGCGCTGCATACGGCGGCGCTGCCGCTATGGAGCGCCGGGCTGCCCGCAAGCAGCGCGTGGGTTTGGGTCAGGCCCCCGTTGTTGGCCAGCGCCCCCAGCAGCGGCGCGCCAGTCAGCGGCGCCGTGCCGGTCACCACACAGGCGGCCGTGGTCTCCATGAAGTTCGGATGGGTTCCCGTTATGACGGGGCCGAAGCAATCCGCCCCGGTGGTAGCGGTGTTGTCGCCCAGCAGTGCGTTCGATAGCGTGACGGCGCCGTCGCGCTGACGCAGGCCGCCGCCGGTGGTCGCGGTATTCGCGGCAATGGTGGTGTTCACAATGCCCGTAGCGCCGCCGTCGGTGAACAGCCCTGCGCCTTCGAAGGCGGTATTGCCGCTGACGGTGCTATTGACCAAGGTGAGCGGGCCGCCAATGTGCATGATGCCGCCGCCGTAGCCCGGTGTGGTGTTGCCGGTCAGCGTGCTGCGGTCAATGGTCAGCGTGCCGGCGCTATAGACCCCGCCACCGTGGCCGGAGCCGTTCTCGGCGATGGTACTGCGCAGCACCGTCATGGTTGCGCTGGGCTGGATAACCAGTCCACCACCGTTCAGCGCTGCGCTGTTCCACTTCACCACGCTATCAATGATGTTGGTAGCACCCAGGTAGGAGTGGTACAGCCCGCCGCCCTGGCCCGCGCCCGTGTTTTCTTGCACCACCGTGTTCGCTACGTTGATGGTGGCCGTCCAGCTATAGACGGCGCCTCCCGCAGTGCCCTGGTTATTGGCAATAGTGCTGTTGATGATATTGATGACGCCGGCATCGCCGTGCACCGCGCCGCCCAGCTCGCCGGAGTTGTTGCTCATCGTGAGGCTCGTCAGATTGACCGTGCCGCCGCCGTACACCGCCACTGCGCCGCCACGCGAGAACGTGCCGACCGACTTGCCGTTCCTGATAGTCATGCCCTGAATGATCACCGTCCCAGGTGTGTTCACGTGGAACACCCGGTCCACCAGCCCACCATCCACGATGGTGCTGGCGGCGCCGGTCCCCGTGATAGTGAGGGCTTCGGTGATGTCGAGGTCGCCGGTGAGAGCGGCATCCTCGCCGCCCCCTGCGATCGACAGCAGGTAGGTTCCTGCGCCCAGCGTCACGACATCAGCGCCGGAGCCCGCGGCACAAGCGTCGACCGCGATGTTGAGGTTCGCCGCCCGGATCGCCTCGCGCAGTGAGCAGTCGCCGTCGGCGTTCAGCTCATCGGCGGTGGTGGTCACGGTGATGTTCGCCGCCTCAGTGCGGCGTGCATCAAACAGTCCAGCCGCCCCGGGGGAGAGCGGGACTGCGCCGAGGGCGACGCCAACAGCGAGTGCGCAGCGAAGCATGACGCGCAGCAGAGACTGGTTGCGTAGCATGGTGTCGAACTCCTTGCGTTTGGGTCGTCCGCAGCATAAGTCACCCATCAAATGGGCGTGTGAACGCTACCTTAACGCCAGTGCGAGGGATCGGTTTAGCGGCCAATGGCGGTGGCTGCTGCGTATGCTTGAAGACATGCCTACCCTGGCGTCAGGCCCTCCAGCGTCGGCAACGACGCCAGCCCCGCCAAGCGCTCGGCAGCCTCGGCCAGCGCGTCGCCCGCCGCTTGCAGCTTCGCCCCACCCACCGCCAGCGTGCTGACGCCCGGCACGCCGCACAGCACGTCGCTGGTGCCAAAGCCCGCGCCCTTGAAGGCGATAAGCTGGAAGCAGGTGCCCGCCGCCGTCACCGCCTGGGCCGTCGTGGTGGCCCGGCGCCCAACGCCACGTTGGTGATGGGCGAGCCGTCCAGCGGGATGCGCTGCAGCAGGTAGCTGTCTGCGCCGCCTGCGGGCGCGGTCCAGGTCATGGTGGCCGTCGCCGTCTGGTTGAGGGCGAGCGCGAAGGCGTTGGGGATGACCGTGCCGGTCTCCATACCCGGCATGCCGCACAACAGGTCGCTCAGGCCCATCGAAATGCCGAAAGGATCCACCGGCACTAAGGCGTAGCAGTAGATGATACCGTTGGCGGTTGCCGCATCGCTGTAGCTGACGGCGTTAGTCGGCAGGTCGATCAGCGTGAGGACCGCCGTGGTTGTGTTGTACTTGATCAGCTTGTAAGCGGCCTGTGCGGCGCCGCCGGTCCAGGTCAGGTCGACCGATCCGGTGGTGATCTTCAGGTTCTTGCCGCCAAGTACGGGGGCCGCGCCACCCAGCTCGAAGGCTCCAAGATCGCAGGCGGGCCCGCTGGGACGGGTGAAGCCGCGTTGGTCCTGATTGTTGACCTGGGCGGACGAACAGATCAGGGCGGCAGCGACGTTGAGGGCTGGGCTGCCGGCCAAGAGCGCATGGGTCTGCGTGGGGCCGCCATTGCTGGCCAGCGGGCCCAGGCCGGCTGGCACGCCAATGGTCGCTCCGGCCAGCGCACAACCGGGCACGGCGGCCTGTGCCAGGGTTAGGAAGCCGCCGGTCCCAATGGCGCCCGTGCACTCGACACTCCCGGCCGGACCGGCGTTAGCTAGGATAGAGCTATGGAGCGTGGCGACACCGCCGGTGTTCCGCAATCCACCCCCCAGTGCGCCAGCGCCGGTCGCCGTATTGGCGGCGAAGGTCGAGTGCAAAATATCGACGACTCCGGCACTCATGGTTATGGCGCCGCCCCCGCCCGGAGCGATCAAGCCGGTGACACTATTGGCCGCATTGCTGCTGAAGGTGCTGTTGACGATATCTGCGGTGAAGGTACCGGTGCCCAGAGCGATAGCGCCGCCGGAGGCGTTGGGTCCGGTCGATGAGTTTCCGTTGAAGGTGGATTTGTCCACAATCAACGTGATGTCCGGGGTCGGAGTACCCGAGGCCGAGATGGCCCCACCGGAAGTCCCGAGCGCGAAGCCGTTCGTGGCCGAGGTCGTATTGTTCACAAAGGTACTGTCGTAGATCTCCGTGACTGACCCCGCATTGGCTGCGATAGCGCCGGCGGTGGCCACGCCCCCCGAGGAACCATTTACGGCAGTGTTGCCGCTGAAGGTGCTGGTCCGCACAATCAGCGTACCGGCGTTGGTGACGGCGCCGCCCCGCGAGAAGGAGCCGGCAGCCGGGGCGCGGCCGCCGCTGATGGTGAGGTTTCGCAGCGTCAGCCGGCTTACCGCGGCAACGTCGAAGTGCCGCACGGCGTTGTTGCCGCTGATGACAATGCTCTGCCCGGCTCCATCTATCTCAAGCGCATTGAGGAAGAAGGCGTTTCCGACCACGCTGGGCAACTGACTGGTGAGGACAATGGTGCCGCTGAGGGAGAACGTGATGATGTCGCTGTTGCCGCCTGCCGCGCAGTCGGCGAAGGTGCCCGCTGCGTTGATGGCGTTGGTCATGGCCTCGCGCAGGCTGCACTGACCATCGGCAGCGGTGTTGTCTACCAGTGTGGTCACCACTAGGCTGGCTGCGTGCGCGGGCCGGGTACCACCGTCGACCCCCGCCAGCGCCAGCGTCGCCAACCCTAGCGCGGTGATGCGCATCCATGCCGTCGGTTGACCTCGGTTGCTGCGTCTCATCGTTGGCCTCCTTCGGATGCTGCCGCAACCTTAGTCGAGCGTGGGCGGGCGGTCAACCGCAGCCAGCTGTATCTAGCGGATGTTTAGGCCGGGATTGGTTCTACTGCGTAGTCGGACCCTCCAGCGCGAGCGGCGGCAGCAGTCGTTGGAGGGTCTGCGTAACCTCGGCCAGCGCGTCGTCCGCCGCTTGCACAGTTTCGCGTCATCGACCGCCTACCACCCTCCCGTCCCGCCCCTACCCCGGCGTCAACCCCTCCAGCGTGGGCAGCGCCAGCAGGAAGCTCTCCATCGCGCCGGCGCCGGTGGGGAACATCTTGTCCTCGTTCAGCAGGCCCTTGGGGTCGAACACGTGCTTGATGTCACGCATCAACTG
>CAXNDA010000033.1:0-11384 GCA_964200875.1 Chloroflexota bacterium
CTTCAACCCTCCCCTAACCCCTCCCTGCCAGGGAGGGCAAGGAGGCGCCCCACCCCCAAACCCGTCATTGCGCGAAGCCGCCAGGCGACGAACCAATCTCGTCGCAATCGTCGCGCGCAGCCCGCACCGGGCCTGTCACGCGCCCACCCACGATTGCCACGCCCGCCTGACGGCTGCCTCGCAATGACGGGTTCCCCCAGACTAGTGCTCGTCGACCGTCGGCATGTTCGCGCGGGCGGCGGTCAAGCCGGCCTCGCCCGTGCAGTAGGGCGACATGTTCTTCATGCGGCACACCAGTCCCCGCTTGCGCAACTCCTCCTCGAAGATCGCGTGGATCTCGGGATTCTCATCCTCGTACTCCACCTGGATGCCGCCCTCTTTGTTGCTCACCTCGCCGGTCCGCAGCACGGTGGAGAGGTTGGCAGTCCAGCGGTCCTTGGCGTACTTGCGGGAAAGGCCCTGGTTCAACACCAGGTATGTCGCCTGGGTCTCACCGACGTTGAAGTGCTGGTGCAGCCACAGGCCCTTGCCCGCGCCCGACAGGTAGAGGCTGCCCTTCTGCCATTCGCACTTCATGCGCTCCTCGTCGGCGCCGCGCTGCATCAGCACGAAGCCCTCGCCCTCGGTGATGTACAGGTGAGCGCCGGAGTCGTGACGATGGGCCTTCTTGTAGTAGCCGGGCTGGAAGGTGGAGATATGGTTCTCCATGGTGCCGCTGCCCATCACCATGAAGGCGTTGGTGCCGCCGCCGCCGCGGCTCTTCCACTCGTACATCGGCAGCTTATAGATGTCGGGGATGAAGTTGGTCTCCCACACCCGGCCCTTCCAAAGCATGGCCTCGGCGTTGAAGTACTCCTGCTCCTGGCTGAAGCGGTCCTTGAACTCGAAGGGGTTGGCCCACACGAAGTCGGTGCTCACCCAGCGCCGCATCAGCTCCGGCAGGTCGGTCACCGAGAAGTAGCGCAGCGGCTGGCTGATGCTGCCGTTGAAGATCTGATAGCTGGCATTGGTGGGCAACACGAAGTACGCCCCTGGGCCGAACTCGAAGGTCTGCTTCGCGCCGCCCTCGTACCACACCGTGGCCGACCCGCGGCCCTCCAGCACATAGGTGGCGCCGGTGTACATGTGGCGGTCGGGCGCGGTCTGGCCGCCGGGCGGCAGCTCCACCAGGTGGGTATCCAGATGGTCCTCGCCATCCATGTAGATCAGCGTGCCCTTCACGCCGTCGCCCTTGCGGGGCCAGGGCCCAACGGGCAGCGTGAACATGTTCTTGATGTAGACCCCGCCCTCTTTGTGGGCTTCTTCGGCGTCGCGCCATTGCACATAGGGGTCGATGCGGGTCATCGCCGGCTGCAGTTCGGGATCGGGCGGATTGACGGTACCGGTATTCGTCGTGGTCACGGGGAGCCTCCTGGGCATTGGTATAGACACCGGCCGCCGCCTCGGCAGCGTCCGAGCGTTAACGGGCCCACAGTATCACAGAATCCTCATGATCTTCGACCGAACTCGCCGTAAGGGCTGGGCCGAAGTTTGGGGTGGCGGCGCGGAACCCTCTCCCAGGGGGAGAGGGGATCAGACCGCCCATCGCGGTTGAGCATGACCTGGTGGCCTGGAGGGTCATGGGCGGTCGCAGCTACCCCCTCTCCCTTTGGGCGAGGGCTAGGGTGAGGGTTTCCGCTCGCGCCATTCGCCACCCGGCCTGTCATTCCGAGCCCGCCAGGAATCTGGGGCGGGGAGGTTGGCCGCCTGTCACGTCCAGGTCCCAAAGGCTGGCGAGCCACCCCATTCGAGCTCCCACCCCGGCCCCGCAGCGCCGTCAGCCCCGCCCAATTCCTTCTCCCCCTGCCTAGGGGGAGACGAAGAGGGGGTTCCGGTCACGCTCACCTCACCTCATGTCTGTGGGCCAAACGTCGCCCCTCCCCTAACCCCTCCCTGCCACGGAGGGGAAGGAACGCGCGCCTCGCCCACAAAGCGCTCGCCCCCGCCCAATCCTTTCTCCCCCTGCCTAGGGGGAGACGAAGAGGGGGTTCCGAACGCGCTCACCCCACCTCACGTCTGTGGGCCAAACGTCAACCCTCCCCTAACCCCTCCCTGCCAGGCAGGGGAGGGGCTAGGGGGCCAGCTGCCTCCTTGCGTCCGCATGACAGACAACCGACGCGCCGACCCCTGAAAGCGGCGGCTCGGTGTGACACGTCCGCTCGCTTCTCACCCCGCCCTCCGCTACCCTGGGCGCATGCCCACCAACGCCGTCATGCCGTTCAGCCGATCGCTCACCACCCGGCGTGCGGAGGGGTGTGGTGTGTTAAGGATCGCTTTTTGCGATTCAAACTCCCAGGCCGTGCCCACCCTCACACAAACAACACGCTCGTGGCGCATACCGGCGCGGTAGAATCGCTGGGTCATGCCCAACCCGCCCGAGCCCGCCGTCCTGCCTGCGACCGCCGCTGGCGCGCCCGAGCGGCGGCCGCGGTTCTACTACGGCTGGGTCATCGTCGCCGTCACCTTCCTGGGCGAGGCCACGGCATCCGGCGCCGGCGGTGTCGCCTTCAGCATCTTCCTGAAGCCAATGACCGAGGCGCTGGGCTGGTCGCGCACCACCTACACCGCCGGCGTCACCTTCCAGAGCGCCGTCAACCTGCTAGTCACCCCCATCGCCGGCCCCATCATCGACCGCTATGGCGCCCGCGGCATCATGGTGTTTGGTGCGCTGGTAGCGGGCGTCTGTTTCGCACTGATGACCTTCATCACCGAGCCGTGGCAGTTCTACGTGCTGTACGCACTGGGCGCAGCGCTTGGCCTGCACGAGCTAGGGAACCTGGTGAGCGGCAGCGTGGTCTCCAAGTGGTTCGTCCGCAAGCGGGGACGCGCGCTCGCGATCTCGGGCCTGGGGTTGAATACGGGCGCGATCGTCGCCTCATCGCTGGTGGCGTTTCTGATCGACGCGATCGGCTGGCGCAACGCCTGGCTGACCCTCGGGGTGCTGGTGGTGGGTGTAGTGGTGCCGCCCACCCTCCTCTTCATGCGCCGCACGCCCGAGGACCTCGGACTGCTGCCCGATGGCGCGGCGCCGGCCTCGGCCCGTGCCGCCGTCTGGGGCGAACCTGCGCCGCCGCTGCCCAAACCTGAACCGCGCTGGCGATTGCATGAGGCGTTGCGGATGCGCACCACCTGGTACCTGCTCATTGCCATCAATCTGTACAGCCTGGTGGCCGGCGCGCTGGTGAACCACCAGGCCGCCTATTTTCAAGACGCCGGCTTCAGCCTGCAGGAGGCCGGTGGCTTGGTGGCGCTGCTGCACGCCATCACCATCCCCGCCAAGCTGGCCTGGGGTTTCGCCGCGGAGCGCATTCCGGTGCGCTACTGCCTGTTGGCCTGCTACGCCACCCGGCTGCTGGGCGTGCTGGCGCTACCGCTTGGGTCGGGGCCGGCCCGCGTGTATGTCTCGGTGCTGTTCTCGGGCCTCGGTCAGGGGGTCGGCGGACTCATGTCGCTGATCTGGGCCGACTATTACGGCCGGGCCTTCATCGGCACCATCCGTGGCGTGCTTGGCCCCTTCAGCCTGGTGCGAGTCTCGCCGGACCGCTCTTCACGGCGGTGGTGTACGACGCCTCGGGCAGCTACGACGGCGCGTTCCTGGTCAGCAGCGGCGTGCTGGTCGGCGCCATCGCCCTGCTGTACCTAGCCAGGCCGCCGGTGAAGGACGAGTCCGGCACCCCGCTGGAGTGAGGAGGTCACATCCCGCGCCGAGTCTTCTCGACACCTCGGTTGTCCGTCAACGCTGTCCTGGTAGGGGCGGCATTCATGACGCCTTACGGGTGGGGGCGGTAACCATGTCCGCGGGCATGACGCCGCCCCCAGGGTGCGGCTAAGGCGCAATGAATTGCGCCCCTACGGGGTGGTTGCCCGTCGACGCAAGCTGTTGCCTGAGCGCCGTCGAAGGCATCGGCGGGGGTACGCGGCGACGCTCGCCCAAGACACCGCGCCGCCTCCGAACCCGCTCCTCGTCCTGTATGCTGATTCCCGAATCCACCCCGGAGGCTCCCCAATGACCATGTCCTGGCTCAAGATGAAGGCTGAAGAAGCAGAGTACGTCGATCACCAGGCATTGCATGCGGTGATCAGCCGCGCCTTCCAAAAGCTGGGCCTGCCACCCGACGAGGCTGACCTAAGCGCCCAAGTGCTGGTGCTGGCCGACCTGCGCGGCGTCGATTCCCACGGCGTGCAGAACTCGGTGCCGAACATCTACGTGCCCCAATTGCGGGCCGGCAAGATCAACGTGAGCCCCAACATGAAGGTAGTCCACGAGACGCCCAGCACCGCCACCGTCGACGGCGATAACGGCATGGGCATGGTGGTGGGCCGCTACGCGATGAACCTGGCGATGGAGAAGGCGCGACAGGTGGGTTGTGGGTTTGTTTCGGTGCGCAACAGCAACCACTACGGCATGGCCGGCTACTACGCCATGATGGCGCTGCCGCACGACATGATCGGCATGAGCCTGACCACCGCGCGCTCCAGCGTGGTGCCGCTGGGCGGACGCGAGCCGCGGCTGGGCACCAACCCCATCGCCGTAGCCGTGCCCACCATGGACGAGCCGCCGTTCGTGTTCGACGTTGCCACCAGCACCGTGGCCGCGCAGAAGGTGGCCATCGCCAGCATCAGCGGCCGCGAGCTGCCCGATGGCTGGATTGCTGACCGCGAGGGCCGTCCCTCCAACGACCCCAAGCTGCCGCGCGACCAGCGCGTGCTGCTGCCGCTGGGTGGGGGCACGCGCGAGGGCGGCGGCCACAAGGGCTACGGCCTCGCGGTGATTGTCGACATCTTCTCGGGCATGCTCTCGGGCGCTGGCTGGAGCATGGACGTGGAGGGCTACAACTGCGGCCACTTCTTCGGCGCCTGGCGGGTCGATGCCTTCCGCCCCGCCGACGAGTTCAAGCGTGACATGGACCGCATGATCCGCGACCTGCGGGCCACCCCGCTCGCCGCCGGCTTCGACCGTGTCTACGTCGCGGGCGAGCCGGACCACGAGATGGAGCAGGAACGCCGCGCCCACGGCATCCCCATCCATAAGGACGTGGTGGCCTACCTCCGCAAGCTGGCGGGCGAGCTGGGCTTCGAGCCGGGGATCTGAGCGGCCATAGCCACCGCGTTTCGTCGCTGCACCACTGTCTTTTCGGCAAGACGTCTCTGAGCGTCGCTAGCACCACCCGGCAGGCAGGGCACACCTTGTGACGAATCGTTCATCACGACTGCCAACGGCGATGCTACGCTCGGACTGGACTCTGGGGGAGTCGCCGTCCCCTCAGGACTCCCCCGCCGGGACGCTGCCCATCAGTGCTGTGCGGTGGTGCTGCGTGGCTTTAGCCCGCAGGTTCTCCAACTCAACAACACTGCGCTCGTACCGCTGCACTAGTCACCAAGCTCGCCAGCGCCTACCATCATGCGTACTGTTGCCATCAAGGCCAAGGAGCTGAATTGTGAAGATTGTCGTGATGGGCGCCGGCGCCCTGGGTGCGTACTTCGGGGCATTCCTGCAGAAGGGCGGGCATGAGGTCACGTTGATTGCCCGCGGAGCACACCTGCAGGCGCTGCAAACGAAGGGGCTCACGCTGCGGTTCCCCACCGGCGACGAAACGGTCGCGGTACGAGCTATTGCCGACGCCGCCGCGGCAGGGCCCGCAGACCTGGTGTTTCTGGCCACAAAGGGGTACAGCAACGCAGACGCCATCGAAGCGATCCGCCCGCTGGTGACGGCACGTTGTCCGGTCATGACCATCCAGAACGGCATTTCCGCCCCCCACGATTTGGCGAAGGCCTTCGGCGCCCAGTGCGTGTTGCCCGCAACCGTCGCCATCGGATGCGGGATTGTGGCGCCTGGGGTGGTGTACGGGCCCGCGGCGCCCGCCAAAATCACCCTGGGGGAGATGGACGGCGCGATGAGCGACCGCATCACCGCGATCCAACAAGCGTTCCAGGAGTCGAGCATCCCGGTGGAGTTGCGCTCCGACGTGCTGACCTTCCTGTGGCAGAAGCTGGTGTATGTGGCGCCACGCAGCGTTATCCTCGCCCTGTCGCGCAGCAGCGTGGGTTTCTTCCCGCAAGTTGAGGGCGCGCTGGACCTGTTTGGCGACCTGATGCGGGAGTATGTGGCCGTCGGCCGGGCCGAGGGCGCCCAGCTTGACGAGAGCATGGTGGAGGGCCAGCTTGCCGCAGCCAGGGGTGGGTCGGCCGGACCGGCGCGCGGTGCGGGGCAAATGCCATCGCTGCAGCAGGACGCCGAGGCCCGTAAAATGCTGGAGGTCGACGAGATGATCGGTGCGGTGGTGCGCTTAGGTCAGGTGCACCAGGTACCGACACCGATCGCTGCCACCTTGTGCACGCTGCTGCAACTGCAGGACGCCACCAATCGCGCCCGGGTCGCCGGCTAAGGATGCCGTTCAAGCCGTCGAACCCGCTGCGCTCCTGCCCTGGCCGATCGCGCGGCGAACGCCAAGGATGAGTGGGACATCCGCCGAAGGCGGGCCCGGCCGGAAGCGGCCGTTCTATGGCTGGCTGCTGGTGCTGGTGACCATACTGGACGGCGCGTTCTCCTCGGGCACCGGTGTATGGGGGTTCAGCGTGTTTGTGCGGCCCATGACCGCCGAGCTGGGGTGGACCCGGTCGGCAATGTATGGCGCATTGACAGCGCGGTCGCTGCTATCGGGTGTGTTCGCGCCGGTGATTGGACCCATGCAAGACACCCGGAACGGCCCCCGCCTGCTGGCGATCATCACGACGCTCACGATGGTGATAGCGGTGGTGGCGCAGAAGTGGGCTGGCGACCTGGTATGGTTCTACATCATCTTCGGGGGTATGGGGGCCCTCGCCTCGTTTGGCAGCAGCGAGATGCTGATGACCGCCGTGCTGCCCAAGTGGTTCATTCGCAGCCGAGGCCGGGCGCTGGGCATCGCCTCCATCGGTACGGCGATGGGGCCGCTGATCTTCCCGCTGTTGGTGACGGCGCTGGTAGAAGGCCTGGGTTGGCGCGATGCCTGGCTGGCGTTGGGGTTGCTCACGCTGGTGATTCTGGGCCCGCTGTCAGCGACGGTACGAACTCGGCCGGAAGACCTTGGGCTGCTGCCCGATGGCGATGCCGCGCCGGTGGAGGGGGCGGCGCCCCGTCGCATTGCGGCGCTGGCTGCGGTACACAACTACACCAGGGCCGAGGCCGTGCGCACGCCGTCGTTTTGGCTGCTCACCGGCTCCTTCAGCCTAGCGATGCTCACGCTCAGCGGGATGTTTGGCAGTCTGGTCCCCTACTTCCAGGACATCGGGTTCAGTACCGCCGAGGGCGGCATGGCCACTGCGGCCTATGGTGTCGGCTCCATCAGCACGCGGGTGTTCTGGGGGGCGTTGTGCGACCGCTACCCAGTCCGGAATGTGATGGCGCTGCAGGCGGCGGTCACCGCGCTGAGTATCGCCGGCTTCCTTGCCGTGCAGGGGCTACCGGGCCTGCTGTTGGCCGGCTTTGCCCACGGTCTAGCGATAGGCGGCTTCTTCGTCATGCGGCCGCTGATTGTGGCCAACTACTTTGGCCGCGGCCACCTGGGCGCCATCAACGGCATCGTGCGCCCCTTCGTCACCTTCGCCAGTGCCTTCAGCCCGCTGCTGTTCGCCGGTATGTACGATGCCACCGGCTCGTACGTCACGCCGTTCTGGATCGCGGTGATCTGCTGGGGGTTGGCTGCCGCGACCGCGTTGCTGGCCAAGCCGCCGGTGGAGCCCAACAAGCCCCCGGCCACCGCATGATCCAAGGTCGGTGCAACCCGGCAGTCTGCTGCTTCCGTTGACGCCGCTCTGGAGCTATTCGCCGCGGCGGGGCTATTATGGCGGCAACAAGCAGCAGGTTTGACCACAACGGAGGACACCAATGCTCACCCACGACGAGAACGAACTGCTGTGCCGGGTGGGCCCGGGCACGCCAATGGGCGAGGTGATGCGCCACTACTGGGTGCCGGGCGCACTGAGCCGCGAACTGCCCGAGCCCGATGGCGCGCCGCTGCGACTGCGGCTGTTGGGCGAGAACCTGATCGCGTGGCGCAACACCGGCGGCAGCGTCGGCGTGATGCAGGAGGCGTGCCCGCACCGCGGCGCCAGCATGTTCTTCGGCCGTAACGAGGAGGAGGGGCTGCGCTGCGTGTACCACGGCTGGAAGTTCGACGCCTCCGGCCGCTGCGTCGACATGCCGAATGAGCCGGCCGAGAGCAACTTCAAGCATAAGATTCAAGCCAAGGCCTACCCGACACAGGAGCGCGGTGGCCTGATCTGGGTGTACCTGGGCAGCCGGCCCACCCCACCGCCGCTGCCGCACATCGAGGCGAACATGCTGCCCGAGGGCGAGTGGACGCTGAATGTGTTCATGCGCGACAGCAACTATATGCAGGCGCTGGAGGGCGATATCGACACCTGCCACGTCAGTTTCCTACACTCCGGCTACGTCGATACCAGCAAGATTCCGCCGCACACCTTCGCCGCTTACACGGTGGCCGACAAGGCGCCGCGCTATCAGGTCGCCGATACCGACGTGGGCGTGATGTACGGCGCCTATCGCCCCGCCGAAGCCGACAGCTACTACTGGCGCATCGCCCAGTTCCTGTTTCCCTTCTACACACTGACCCCCACCGGCGTGTTGGGCATGGAGGTGGGCACGCGGGCCTGGGTGCCCATCGACGACACGCACACCATGGCCATCGGCATGGGGCGGACGTCGCGCAATCGCCAGAGCCTGACCGGCGAGGCGGCTTTTGCGCTGGAGATGAAGCCGAATACCACCGACTGGTACGGTCGCTTCCGCTACGTTGCTTCGGCCGAGAACGACTACCAGATTGACCGCGAGCGCCAGAAGACCGTCAGCTACAGCGGCATTCGGGGTATCACCATGCAAGACCAGGCGGTCACCGAGAGCATGGGGGCCATTTACCAGCGCACCAACGAGCGGCTGGGTACCAGCGACCTGATGGTCATTCGCGCCCGCCGCCGCCTGATTGAGGTGGCGCGGGCTTTGCGTGAGCGTGGGGTCGAACCGCCCGGTGTCGACAAGCCTGCGGCGTTCGCCACGCGCTCGGGCGGCGTGGTGCTGCCCCGTACCGCCAACTGGGTCGACGAGACTGCACCGCTGAGACAGTCGTTTGTCGAGCATCCGGAGCTGAGCCGGGCCATTCTGGGCGGGCAAGCGTAGGCCCATCGCGGTTGGGCGCAAGTCGGGCTGAAGGCAGAGGGCGCGGCGTCAACGCCACGATTGCTTCGTGCGCCGTTGGCTGCTCGCAATGACAGGTTGCCCCCGCGCGTTTAGTGCCCGCTTCGGGCAGCTATCAGCGCCGCTGTCAGACGGTCGAGAGCGGCCAAGCGCTGGGTGGCGTCGCCTTGCAGGTGAAGCCGGAGGGCGCGGCGGCCGTGGGCCTGCAACGCCTGCCAATCACCCAGCGCCTGGGCCCGCTTCAGCAAGCCAAAGCTGTAGGGAGCTTCGGGTACCGGCATATCTTCTGGATCGTCGCAGGTAATCTGGATGAACACGCCGCTGGCCGGCCCGCCCTTGTGGAACTGGCCGGTGGAATGCAGAAAGCGCGGGCCGAAGCCCACGGTGGTGGCCGTGTGCATGATGTTGCGCAGCGCCAGCCGCAGCCGTGCGAGGCTCGCATTCGCCGGCGCGTCGTTGGGCAGGTAGGCGGTTATGGCGAGGTAGTCGCCGGCGCGGACCTGGTTCAGGAAGGCTACCAGCGTTGCCAGGGGGGCGCTCCCAGGCATACCGGCCGTCGCGATACCGTCTGCCGAGGAGGTGACCACGGGTTCAGGGAGTGCCGTCACGGACGCGCTGACGGGCAGGGCCTTGAGCACGGCGTTGGTGGCATCCTTGCTCTCCTGCACGTTCGGCTCGTCGAAGGGGTTGATGCCAAGGGCGACTGCTGCGATGGCGGTCGCGCACTCCCAGCGGTAGAATTCAGCACCCAAAGCCGCGGTGCTCTCGAGCGTGATGAACACCACCGGGTGGCCCGCCGTGCCCAGCGCTGCGAGCTTTGCCTCTGTAGCCTCATCACGCTCGCTCGCCAGGCCCAGGTAGGCGAAGACGCGGTCGTAGCCGTAGACCCTCGGTTCGCCCAGCGGCTCGCCCTCCACCGGCAGGATGCCAGTCCCCTCCTTGCCGGTGCTCTCGGCAATCAACTGCTCGGCCCAATAGCCAAAGCTGGCAAGCGTTGGCGAACACACCAAGGTGAGCTTGTTGCGCCGGGCCTGTTGCGCAGTGGCCAGAATCGCGCCCAGCCAGCGGCCCGGGTTGTCGTCGGTCGCGATTGCGCGTTCGCAGGCTGCGGCCATCTCACTCGCCTGCCCGACGAATGCGGTCAGGTCTACACCGAGGAGTGCAGCCGGTACGAGCCCGAAATACGACAGCGCCGAGTACCGGCCACCGATATCGCCGGGGTTGACGAAGCAGCGCCGGAAGCCACGCTCCTTGGCTTGCTGTTCGGCCGCGGTGCCGGCGTCGGTGATGGCGGCGAAGTGTGCGCCCGGTTGCTGGCTGACGGCGCTGGTCTGCTGCCAGAAGTAGCGGTACAGCGACGACGTTTCGATAGTGGTGCCGGACTTGCTGGAGACCAGGAACAGCGTGCGGTTCAGGTCGATCTTCCGCTCCACCGCCAGAATGCTCGCCGGATCGGTGGTGTCGAGCATGTGGAGTTGCAGGTACCCGGGGGCTACCCCCAGCGTCTGCCGAATGACCTCTGGCGCCAGACTGCTGCCGCCCATGCCCAGCAGTACCGCGTCGGTATACCCGGCGGCGCGCACTTCGCCGGCGAATGCCGTCAGCTCGGGAATGCGCTCGGCGCCCCAGGCCGGGCTTTGCAGCCACCCCAGGCGATTGGTAATGCTCGCGGCCGCCTCGGCGTCTCCCGGCTTCCACAACGCCGGATCCCCCTGCCAAACCCGGCGAACGGCGTTCTGTTCATCGAGTTTGGCCAGTGCAGCGTCCACCGCTGGCTTGAGCGCGCCGAGGATGGCGGTTGGGGTGGGCATGGCCTAACCCCCGGTGGCCGCGGGCTGCAGGCTTTGCTGGCGGACGGCGATGCTCTTCACCATGCCATCGTAGGCGTCGGCGAAAAGCTTCACGCCGTCGGCCAGCAGCTTGCCGGTGATAGCGTCGTAGTCCAGCCCCAGTGCGCCCAGTCCGGCGATGAGCGCCTCGGCCTCGGCAACGCCTTCCTGCAGACTGGGGCGGGCAAACCCATGGTCCAGGTACGCCTTCAACGTCGCGTCCGGCAGCGTGTTCACGGTATCGGGGCCAATCAGCTCCTCCACGTAGAGCACATCGCGGTAAGCGGGATTCTTGGTGCCGGTACTGGCCCAAAGCAGCC
>CAXNDA010000034.1:0-11296 GCA_964200875.1 Chloroflexota bacterium
GGGTGTATGCCTGCTGCATCGCTGCTCCTAGTTGTTTACTTGCTTCGTGCCAAGGGGTTGGGTTGCTACCGGTTGGGCGCCCAGATAGCCGCAACGGCGGCATACGAGAGGCCGGACCCTGCCGCTGCCATCACCAGCTTCGCACCGGCGGCCAAGCGCCCCGCCTCGGCCGCTTCGCACAGCGCTATCAACGTAGAGGCGGCGGCCGTGTTGCCGTAGTTCTCCACGTTGGTGAACACCCGCGCCATCGGCAGGCCTAGCTGGGTGGCCGCCGACGTGATGATGCGGAGGTTCGCCTGATGCGGGATGAACAGGTCCACCTCATCCAGCGCGAAGCCTGCCTGCTGCATGGCCGCGCCGCTGGCTTCCACCATGGTTCGGACTGCCGCCTTGAACACCGCGGGACCGTTCATCAGCAGGTAGCCCGAATCGCCCCGGTGCGCAGCCGGTTTGTTGATGATACCGCGGCAGGTGATCAAGTCCAGCCCGTTCGGATCATTGGCGAGGTGGATGCCCAACACGCCGCAGGGTTCGGAGCTGGCCTCGACCACCGCCGCGCCCGCGCCGTCGCCGAACAGAATGCAGGTACCGCGGTCGTCCCAGTCGAGCTGACGCGAGTACACCTCGGTGCCGACCACCAAGACTCGCCGGTACAGCCCGGTGCGCACGAACTGCGACGCGACGGCCAAGGCGTACAGGCCGCCCGAACACGCGGCATTCACGTCGAACGCGCCGATGGGCCCGCAACCGAGATCGCGCTGGATGATCGCCGCCGTCGCCGGCATGATCTGCTCGGGGCTGGAGGTCGCGGTGATGATGAGGTCGAGGTCGCTCGGCGTGAGGCCGGCGCTGGCCAGCGCGTTGCGGGCGGCCTGCGTCCCCAGACTCGAGGGCGTCTCGTCCTCGGCGGCGATGCGACGGGCGCGGATGCCCGTCCGGCTGACGATCCACTCATCGGTGGTGGGCAGGCGCTCCTGCAGCTCGATGTTGGTGACGATGCGGGCAGGTACGTGCTTGCCCCAACCGGAGATGCGGGCATAGGTGGGCGTGACAGAAGCTGACGTCAAGTGGCCGCTACCTACTGCGCGGGTGCGGTGTGGGTGTGATGGTTGCGCCACGCCAGCGCCGCGAGGCTCAGCAGCAGCAGCGCCGCGGCCACGAACGCGCTGCGCCGCATCGCCGCCTCTCGGGGTGTTTCCACCGGATGGTCCTTGAGCCAGGCGGCCTCGGCCAGCAGTCTGGCATGCAGCGCATCGCGGAAGGCGCGCGAGGGTTCGACGTTCGGGTAGGCCTGGCGCACCGTGTCCACCACCTCGGGATACACGTCGGCAGCCTCGCGCTCGTTCTCGCTGCCGCCGAACGGCAGCTTCAGCGCCAGCCGCGCGCTAATGTCCTTCATCCAAAGCCCCCTGTAACTCGTGCTTCAACGCCTTGAGCGTTCGGTGCAGCAACGCCTTGACCGCCCCTTCACTGCGATTCATGATCTTGCCGATCTCAGCGTGCGACAGTTCTTCGTTGAACTTCAGCAGCAGCAGCTGCTGACGGTCCTGCGGCAGCTTGGTCATCGCCCTCCGCAGCTGCGCCACGTCCTCCACCATCTCCAGCCGGTCGGTGCCCATCTCGGCCGTGAGCGTGGCGTCGTCCATGGGCACCGTCTTGTTGCGCTGACGGTCGCGGTGCCAGTTCGCCACCACGTTGTGGGCAATGCGGAACAGCCAAACCGAAAAGGGCAGGCCGCGGTAGGTGTAGCCCCGCAAGTGCGTCAGCGCCTGCACAAACACGCGCTCGGTGAGATCCTCAGCGTCGCTCTGATTGCCGGTGCGGTTATAGACGTAGCTGTAGATGCGCCCCACGTAACGCTGGTACAGCTCCCCGAAGGCTGTGGTATCCGCCTTGGCCTGCTCAACCAGCTCTGCCTCATCCGACGGTTCGGTCTGCAGGATCATGAGTACTCCGGGGGGTGCTACCGGTAACAACACCGGCGACCCCGGCCGGGATACGCGGGCACCCACGAGTATACCAAAGCGGGTGCTGTCCCCATACGCTGCTGGACCGTGGAATCAACCTCCTCTGGGCGCCGGCGGCCAACGCTTGACCGGTAAGAGTTCAGAGTGGGGGAGTTGGGCTTAAGACCTGCAGGCTAAAGCCACGCAGCACTACTACACAGCACTGATGGCAATCGTCTCCGCAGGGGAGTCCTGAGGGGACGGCGAGTCCCCTCAGGCAGGGGTGTGGGGGTGCCCCCCACTTCGAGACCCCTGGGGTGGGTGGGCGGGAAGAACCAACGCTCCTCCGAAGGCGGCCGACGCCAAAGCGCACTGGCGATGTCCACATCACGTCTGAGCTCTTGCCTTGACCGCCGACCAGTCAGTCCCGCGTCAGGCACATGGTACAATGGGCCAACCCCCTCCCGTGAGCCTGCCCCGCCTTGCACCTTGATCTCGCCACCCTCGAACCGATCCACGTTGGCCCCACCAACTGCTTCGTGATCGATACCGGCGACGGCCTGCTGCTCATCGATACCGGCATCAACGCCGACCAGTTCTGGCACACGCTGGTCGATGGCCTGCACGCACGCGGCTACCAGCCCAAAGACGTGCGGTGGGTGCTGCTGACTCACGCCCACAACGACCACTGCGGCCTCGCCTCACGCATGAAGGACGCCTCGGGCGCGCAGGTGCTGATACACCAGCAGGAGGTGCAGTTCCTGCGGCAGGGCGGCATGCACGCTCGGGTGAACCGCGAACTGTACGTGCAGCTCTTCCTGCAGCATGGCACGCCCCACGAACTGGTCGACTGGTTTCTGCGGGCCAACGACGCCGGCTGGGCCCGCGACTGGCGCACCGAGCCGCGCATCTTCGACCCCGCCCCCGATTACCGCGTCCGCACCGAACTCATCGGCGAGGTGGAGCCGCCCGCCGATCGCGCCGACCGCTGGGAGGGCGCCCCCATGGAGCCCGACACCGTGTTCGGCGACGGCGAGCTGCTGGCGTTCGGCGACGTGCAGTTGCAGGCGCTGCATACACCCGGCCACACCCCCGGCCACTGTAGCTTCTACCACGAGGCGAGCCAGGTCATGTTCACCGGCGACCATGTGCTGCGGCGCATCACCCCGAACCCCGGCCTGTTCTTCATCGATAACGACATCAACAACCGTACCCGCAGCGTGCCCGACTTCATGCGGTCGCTGGCCCGCCTCCGGGCCTTCACCACCCGCCGGGTGTTCGGCGCCCACGAAGGCGCAATGGACGACCTGCAGGCGGCGCTCGATCGCCTGATGAACCATCACGAGGACCGGGCCGCTGCCGCGCTGCGTGCGGTGCAAGACGCCCGCGACACCACCTTCCTGGTGATGCCCTTCCTGTTCCCCAACCTTCGCCGTAACGGGCTGTTCGCGGCCATGGGCGAAACGCTGGGCCACCTGGACCTGCTGGAGGATCGCGCGCAGGTTGCTGCCGGCGAGGCCGATGGGCTAATCCGCTATCAGCCGGTCTAGCAGGCCCGGCGACATGCTGACCAGCCGGCTGCGGGGCGTGTTCTACGGCTGGTGGATAGTTGCCGCCGGCGGCGCAATCGTGCTGCTGGCCAACGGCACCCTCTGGTACGGCTTCAGCGTGCTGTTCGATCCCATCATGCACGAGTTCGGCTGGACCACCATGGCTACCGCTGCCGCATTCTCGCTGCGCTCCGAGGTCTCGGCCTTCGGGGCGCCGGTCACCGGCTGGCTGGCCGATCGCTTCGGTGCGCGCCGCACCATGCTGTTGGGGGTCTACGTCACCGTCTGGGGCTTCATCGCCTTCAGCCAAATGGACTCGCTGCTCACCTTCTACCTGGCCTTCACCATCATCGCCATGGCCAGCACCGCCACCGGCAACCAGGTGTCCATGGTGGCCGTCTCGTGGTGGTTCATCCGCAAGCGGTCCAGGGCGCTCTCGTTTCTCACCGTAGGCGCCGGCCTCAGCGGATTCACCGTGCCGCTGTTTGCCATGCTGGTCAACGGCGCGGGCTGGCGGCCGGCATTGCTGGTGTGGTCGCTCGTCATCGTGATCACCTGCATTCCGCTCTGCCTGGTGATTCGCGACAAGCCCGAGGACTACGGCTTACTGCCCGACGGTGATCCGGCGCCCACCAACGCCGGCGCGCTGGGGGCAGACGGCCGGCCGCGGGTGAAGGTGGCGCGCGCGCCAAGCATGACTGTGGGCCAGGCGTTGCGCAATCGCACCTTCTGGTACTTGGCCGGCGCCATGTTGATGCACGGCATCGGCAGCAGTCCCGCCGTCGCGCTGCTGGTGCCGGCGCTCACCAAATCCGGTATCGATGTCGGCATCGCAACGCTGGCGGTGTCGGCGGTGCCCCTCATCTCGCTGCCGGGCCGGGTTGCCATTGGCTGGCTGGGCGATACCCACGACAAGCGCAAGCTGCTGGCCGGCTGTCTGTTCCTCGAAGGGCTGGGCATCCTGCTCCTCGCCGCCACCACCACGCCGTGGATGCTCATCCCGGCGCTCCTGTTGTTCGCCCCGCCCTTCGGCGGCCTTATCCCCATCCGGCCCGCGGTCCAGGCCGAGGTGTTCGGCGTCGAGTCCATCGGCACCATTCAGGGGCTCACCAATACCGTCGCTACCTTCGGCGGCTTCATCGGGCCCCTGCTGGTGGGCTGGCTGGTGGATGTGACCGGCAGCTACCAACTGGGATTCGCCATCGTCGGCGTGTGCGTGCTGGCCGGCACCCCCTTCGCCCTCGCCATTCCGCGCCGGGTGACGCCGGCGGCCGCGCCGTTGGCGGCAACGCCGGTCGACTGATGCCCGGCCGCATCCTCATCGGCACCTGCAGTTGGGCCGATCGCAGCCTTATCGACTGCGGCCGGTTCTACCCCAAGAAGACCATGTCCTCCCGTGACCGGCTGGCCTTCTACGCCGGCCAGTTCCCCTTCGTGGAGATCGACTCCAGTTATTACGCCATCCCGCAGCTTCCCCACGTGCAGGCCTGGGTAGAGACGGTACCCTCTGGCTTCGTGTTCGATATGAAGGCCTACGGCATGCTGACCCAGCACCTGGTGCAGCCGCAGACGCTGCCGCCCAGCGTCCGCAGCCTGATGCCCCGCGGGCTGATGCACCGCGACCGCATCCCCTACGCCGCGGCGCCGGCCGAGGTGGTGGACGCGGTGTGGGCCGAGTTCAAGGCGGCGGCCGCGCCCATCGCCGCCGCGGGCAAGCTCGGTGTACTGGTGTTTCAGTTCCCACCCCGTTTCGAAGCCGGCGACGACCATCGCGCCTACCTCGAGCGGTTGGCTGAGCGAGCGGCGCCCTACCGCGTCGCCGTGGAGTTCCGCAACCATTCGTGGCTCGCCGATCCCGCCGCACAACGGGAGACCTTCGCGCTGCTGAAGGCTGGCGGCCTCTGCTACGTCGCGGTCGACGAGCCGCAGGGCTTCGAGAGCAGCATTCCCCCGGTGCTGGAGCCGACCGGCCCCGTAGCGGTCATTCGCCTTCACGGCCGCAACCGGGCCACCTGGGAGCGCAGCGGACCCACCGCCTCCGACCGCTTCGACTACACCTACCGTACCGACGAGCTGGCGGAATGGGTGCCCCGCGTGCGGGCATTGGTGGAGGCGGGCATCGAGGTGCACCTGAGCGTGAACACCAACAAAGACGACCAGGGCCCCGCCAACGCCCGCCTGCTGATGACGCTGCTGCCCGAGAGCGTCACCGTTGCGCCACCACCGGACGCCGCCACAACACCCACCCCCGGCCAGCTCCCGCTCTTCGGCTGAGCACCCACGGCAAGCCGCCACCGCGTCATGCCGAGCCCGCGAGGCATCCGGCGGGGCGGCCCACCGCTGACTAACGCCACCCTCGGGTATGGTCGCCACCCGTGGCGTAGTGTCATGCCGAGCCCGCGAGGCATCTGACGGGGTGGGGCCACTGCTGCCCACCACCACCGTCGGGTATGCTCACCGGCTTGGTGGAGTGTCATGCCGAGCCCGCGAGGCATCTGGCGGGGCGGGGACCACCGCTGCCCAACGCTACTGTCGGGTACGGTCGCCAGCCTTGGTCAGCACGAGCATCAGCCGCCGCAACCCTACGAGCGCTGGCTCTCGCTGCGGTGGACCGCCCCGCCACCAGATGCCTCCTCACGTCGGCATGACAGATCGCGGTAGTGTCATGCCGAGCCCGCGAGGCATCTGGCGGGGCGGGGGCGCACCGATCACCCGATTTCGCCGAAGCCCGCCCGTACGGCAAGCCATCGCACGGATGCAGAATGCTCGCCTTTGCGGTAACATTCTCCAGTACCATCCCGCAGGAGACACTCACCATAACTGGAGGGTTCAGATGCCCAATAACATCGCTCGCGTCAGGCGCTTGGCCGTTGGCTTCGCGCTCTCCAGCCTCGCGCTGCTCATCTCAACGGGGCCGGCCGGCGCGCCGCTCACGCCCACCGCGGCGGAGGCGGCCGGCTTCGTGGTGACCAGCCTGGCCGACAGTGGCCCCGGCTCGTTGCGCCAAGCCATTACCGACGCCAACGCCGCTCCCGGCTTCGACACCATCACCTTTGCGCTCAGCGGCACCATCACGCTGGCGCTGCCGCTGCCGCCAGTCACCGACCCGGCCGGCGTGCTCATTGATGGCACCGGGCGAACGGTGACGCTTGATGGCGGCCATCGAACCTGGATGCTCCCTGTTGCCAGCGGAGCAGTAGCGACCGTGCAGGGGCTGAGCTTTGTGCGCAGCAACAACAGTGCCATCTTCAACCGCGGGACGGTTGCCATCTGGAATAGCAGCTTCCGAAACAACTCCGCCGGTCTCGGGGGCGCTTTGGTCAACGATTGCGGGGCGGTCGCTGAAATCCGTAACTCCACAATGCAGGACAACGTCGCCGACAACTCCGGCGGCGCTGTCTACAATGAGGGTCTGCTGAGCGTTGTCGCGAGTACGCTCGCTTCGAACAGCGCGGGATTGGGCGGTGCGATTTTCAATCAGCGCACCGTATCCTCGGCCTGCACCGGGCAGGTAGCGATTACGAATAGCACGTTGACCGGCAACGCGGCAATACGTGGCGGCGGCGTTGCCAACTACACCGGCCACGTACTGTTGACCAACGCGACCCTGTACCTCAACACCGCCAGCGTGACTGCCGGCGGTTTGTATAGCATGAACTTTGGCGATGTGGACATGCGCAACAGCATCCTGCTGCAGAACGCCGCACCCACCGCTCCGAACTGCTCCGGCCCCGTAATCACCGCAAGCTACCCCAATCTCTCCAACAACCTCGCCGGCTGTTCGATCAATGGGAACCCGCCTATCTTCTCTGGGGAAGCGCTTGATGATTTGGCCGACAACGGCGGACCGACCAAGACCCATGCGCTGCGGCTCGGGACCGCCGCGCTGAGCAAGGGAGACCTGGCTGTGTGTGCGGCAGCGCCGGTAAGCGGCAAGGACCAGCGCGGGAAGGCGCGACCGACCGGCGCTGGTTGCGAACTGGGTGCGTTTGAGGCGGATGTGGTAGGTGGGCGCGGGCTAAGTGTAGAGACTGGCGACGGTCCATTTGCCAACTTGAGTTGGCAAGGCGGAAACGCCCAAACCGGCTACACGCTCCTGCGGTACAACGTCACCTCCAACACAACGGAAACACTCCCTTCGCAGCTTGCCGGATCGACCTCCTATTCGGACACCTCCGTAATCGACGGGCAGGCATATTGTTACGTGGTGATTCCGACGGATGGAGCACTCGTCCTGGGCACGTCTGATGCGCTTTGCGTGTTAAGTGGCACCAGGGTGGGGCACCCGTTACTAGGTTGGGCTGGCATGCTGCGCATCAGCCTCAACCAATCGAATACAGCGACACTGGCGTATCAAGGCCCCGGCATCATCGGCGCAACTTCGTTCCTGCTGGTCATCTTCCCGATTGATGGCTCAGCTCCCCAGGTGCGCACGCTACCCGGTCTACCAGGCCCGTTGCCGGTCCCAGCAACCACCACGCACGAGACGGGTGGGGCGACCTTCTGCTACGACATGATTGCAAATCCCGGTCCCAACGCCACCAACCCTGATGCCATTTGCGCCATCCCCGGCTTCTCCACGCTCGGGGCATCGGCGAAGGCGGGCGCAGCCCCCAGCGGCCGGTTCAAGCCCGGCGCCGCGCCGCCCCAGAAGCTGACCATCGACGCCGTGACCAAGCGCATGCAGGAGCGGCTGGCGCCACTGGCCGGCAAGGTGGATGGCTTGCGCCAGCGCGCTGAGGAGGCCGCCGCCAAGGCGCTTCCCGCTACGCCCGGCCGGGGTCAACGCCAGTAACGGCGAACGCTACACCCACGTAGAGCGGGGGCTCGTCCCCCGCCGCGGCCGTACTCGGGACCAGGCTTGAGTTCCTGGCGAGCTGCGGACTAACCGGCCGCTGCGGCCGCCGGTTCTGTCGGGGGCGGCGCCTCGTGCACCCAGCGCCAGAATATCAGCGTGGAGATGAGCGCCAGCACCCCCACGGTGGGGCCCAGGCCGTCGAACCCGACGGTACCGACCACCACGCTGCCCAGGAACGACCCCATGGACGCGCCCAGCGACTGCCCGGCCGCGCCAAAGGTCGAGAGTGTGCCCCGCAGGCCCGGCACCAGCTCCGAAAGCACCGCTTGGGCCGTGGCGACTCGCGCGCCGTTGGGGATGGCGTACAGAATGACATAGAGCAACGCCAGCCACACCACCGGCGCCGCAGTGGTGATCAGCGTGCCAAACACCGCGCAACACGCGGTGGAGACGATGGCGGTGCGCCGTTTGCCCAGCCGGTCGCCCAGCCGCCCGCCGCCGTTGGCCCCCACCATGATCCCCAGCGCCATCAGTGAGTTCAGGCCGCCCAGGGCCCAGGCCGGCACGTCGTATCGCTGGAAGAACAGCGCCCCGATGTAGGTCACCATCACGAACCAGTACCCGGCCTGAAAGAACATCGAGACGATGGACATCGCCACCGCCGGGTGCTGCATCACGGTCCGCAGGCTGGCCCGCACCCCCAGCGCCGCGCGCGCCGCCTCGCCGGTAGGCCGGTCGTGCGGCAGCTTGGCGTACAGCAGCACGCCCAGGCCGATGGCCAGCGCGCCCACCAGCAGCAGCGCCAGCCGCCACGACGTGAGGCCGGCGATCACCGAGCCGATGGGCACGCCCAGCAGCGGCGCCGACGATCCCGCGGTGATGGCTAGCCCCATTGCCTTGCCGCGCTCCCGGTAAGAAAAGTACTCGCCGGCCGCCGAAAGCGTGGCGGGGAACAGCGCCGTCATGCCCAGCCCCGTGCCGGCCCGCAACGCCACGGCCACCCAGAACGAGGGTGCGATCGCCATCGCCAGATTGCAGACGCCCACCAGCAGCAGCCCGGCCACCACCAGCGGCCGCCGCCCCCGCCGGTCCATGGCCGGCCCGGCCCACAGCCCGGCCAGCGCCCCCACCAGCGTGGGCGCGGTCAGCAGCAGGCCGCCGTCGGAGATGCTGACGCCGAGATCGAGCACCACCAGCGGCAGCAGCGGCACCATCAGCAGCGTGTTGAATGCGCCGATAAAGTTGCCGGTGCACAGCAAGGCGAAGATAAGCTGGCGATTGGCGGGGAGCTGGCTCAGCGGGAGTCCTTTGCGGGGAAGCGCGGAGCTTCAGACAGGCTCCAAATCTAGGGTACTACGCTGGCGCCGCGATCAGTGGCTCGAAGTGGGGGGTGCACCACATTGTCGTAGGTATCCCGCAGTCGAGCTGTACCGCCGGTGCCGCCGAAGGGGATGGTGCAGGAAGGGAGCACCCTTCCTGCCGGGGGATGGGGGTGTCCCCCATTTCCGAAAAGTGAATGCGGGTGGGCGGGCGAGAAAGACGCGCCTCCCCGAAGGCTGACCAACCTGACCTCGAACCAAGCCGGATGTACAACAAGGCGGTGCACCCGAAGTGAGGCGAAGCGCCCCGCTAGCTGGTGTGCGCCGCAGCATTCCCGGCCAGGGACACAGCCAGCCGGTTTGGGGCCACCTGCAGGTACGCCTCCCGCACCAGGTCCGCAACTTCGTCCCAATCCACATCCGGCACATCCAGGTACACGCCCAGCCAGCCGCGACCGCCAACGTAGGGCGGCACGAAGAACCGCGCCGGGTCGGCGGCCAGCAACGCCTGCTGCGCGCCCGGCTGCCCGGCACACACGAATCCCAGGCGGTCGTCGTGATGGTGGTCGGAGTAAGAGACGAACGCCCGCTTGCTTTGAATGAACCAGCAGGGCTCGCCGTGGCTCAGTCGTTCGGTCACCTCGGGCAGCGCCAGGCACAGCGCCCGCAGCCGGGCCAGCGCCGGATCGTGCTGCCGACGCCCCCGGCGCTCGGCCAACCACGCCTGTACCGCCGCCTCGCGCACCAGATCCATCAGTCGGTGAACATCACGCTGCGCACCTGCGACAGCGGCCGCCCGGTGCCACCCAATCGCACCGTCAGCAGTTCGCCCACAATGCTGACGGCGATCTCTTCGGGCGTCTCGGCGCCGATGTCTAAGCCGATGGGCGTACGCACCTTGGCCAGCGCTTCGTCCGGCACACCCGAATCGCGAATCAGCTTCATCACCGCGCCCGCCCGGCGGCGGCTGCCGATCATGCCGATATACGCCGCGTCCGATTGCAGCACCGCGCGCACCGCCGCCTCGTCGTGTTTGTGGCCGCGGGTCACCACCACAATGTAGGTGGTCTCGTCGATCGGGAAGCGCTCGAGCGCCGGGATGAAGTCCTCGCAGATGATCTGATCGGCGTCGGGGAACTTCTCGCGGTTGGCGAAGTCGGGACGGTCGTCCAGCACCGCCACCTGAAAACCCACGTACTTGCCGATGCGCGCCACGCAACCGCCCACGTGCCCACCGCCCACAATCAGCAGCGTCGGCGGCCGCACCACCTCCACGTACGCCTCCAGCACCGCCGCCTCCTCCGAGGCGCGGGTGCGGGCGCTGGGCTTCGGGTAGACGAATGCCCCCGACTCGCCGGCCTTGAGCGCGGCACGAGCGTCGGCCAGCAGCGCCTCGGCGTGGGGGCCCGGCAGTTCGCCCATCACGGTGCCATCGGCCCGTAGCAGCAGCTTGGCGGCTGGGGGCGGCCCGCCCGGCGCGGTGGAGCGCACCACGGTGACCAGCGCCACCGGCTCGCTGCGGTTCACGGCGCGGGAGAAGGCTTGCAGAATCTCTAACTGGAGTTGTGGGTCTGTATCGGCCAAAGCATGCCTCGGCGGGAAGGTGTTACGAGTGTACCAACGCCAGCCCGTCGGCGCATCTGGGAGGTGGCGCCAGCGGCCAGCAGCGAGAGGGGAAGGTGC
>CAXNDA010000035.1:0-11239 GCA_964200875.1 Chloroflexota bacterium
CAGGGCGCCCTCCGTCACCGTCATACCTTCCTCCATCATGCGGTTCAGTACCATCAGTCGCTGTTGCTCTTGTGCGCTCAGTGTCACAGTCTTCATGCGGACAGTTTCACTGAGCAGTTAGCTAGGACATTATCACTGGGCAATGACATGTTTATCCTGTGTCCGTTGACAGGCGTGCGCCCGCAAGCTACGCTCGCCCGTGATACCCGTAGGAGTGTGCCCCAGTGGAAGCAACATCGACACCCGCAGCGCAGCCGGTGTTACGGCTCCAGAACGTCAGCAAAAGCTATGGCGGCGGAGTCATGGCCGTCAACAATATCTCGCTCGATGTCGTCGAGGGTGAGGTGCTCACCCTGCTCGGCCCCAGCGGCTGCGGCAAGACCACCACGTTGCGGATGGTCATTGGCTTAGAGCGAGCCACCGCCGGCGATATCTTCTACGAAGGCCGCCCAGTGGACTCCGTGTCCAGCCGTGTGCATGTGCCCACGCACAAACGCAACATGGGCATGGTGTTCCAATCCTATGCCATCTGGCCGCACATGACGGTGTTCGAGAACGTGGCCTATCCCTTGCGTGTGCGCGGCATCAAGGGCGCCACCTTGCGCGATGAGGTCATGCAGGTGATCGACGTGGTCGGTCTCACCGGCTTCGCCGAACGTCCCGCCACCATGCTCTCCGGCGGTCAGCAGCAGCGGGTGGCGCTGGCGCGCAGCCTGGTGTTTCACCCCAAGTTGCTGCTTCTGGACGAACCGTTCAGCAACCTCGACGCCAAGCTCCGGGAGCAGATGCGGTCCGAGGTCAAGATCCTGCAGCGCCGCCTCGGCATCACCGTACTCTTCGTCACCCACGACCAGCTGGAAGCGCTCAGTTTGTCCGACCGCATCGCCGTTATGCACCAGGGGCGTATCGAACAGGTGGGCCCGCCCGACGAGCTGTACCTGCGCCCAGGCTCACCCATCGTGCGCGACTTCCTCGGGCGAACCATCATCTTCCCGGCAACTAGTAATGGCGCCGGCGTCACCCTGAACAACGGCACGGCGATTGCCTGCGGCCTGGGTTCGCATCCGCCGGCGGGCTCGGGCTGTGCCATCGCCATCCGCCCCGAGCATGTCGTCGTCACCGACGGCACTCCGCCGAACGGCGCCCCCAACGCGCTCCCGGGCCGTGTGGTGGCACTGCTGTTCATCGGCGACCGCTATGAGGCCCAGGTGGCACTGCCCTGGGGCGAGGAAGTCATGGTGTACCTGCCGGTCGACGGCAACTGGCGAGAGGGCCAGCAGGTGACCCTGACCCTGCCGCAGCAGTACATGCGGGTCTGGGACTCGGCGGTGACCGCAGTACCAGCCTAACGGCCTCCACAGGCTGGCATCAGGACATGGCGCTGGGTAACCGCTACGCGACATCGCTGAGTGTCCGCTAGCTAAAATGCCCAGCGAGCCACCCGTTTCCCGTACTGATAGTGCTACTATCAGTACCATCCAACACCCTGAAGGTGCTAGCATAACCTGCGGCGAATGCTGCCCAGGTGCGGGCGCCACTCTGTAAATGAACCAACCATGCTGACTACCGAATTCCTCGAAATAGCCAACGCCATCTGCCCCGAGCGGGCCGCGGTCATCCAGGACGGGCGCGCCCTCTCCTACGAGCAGTTGTACGACCGGGTGAAGCGGCTGGCCGCCGTCTTGGCAGCCCAAGGCGTGCAGCAGGGCGATACCCTGGCGCTGCTGCAGGTGAACACGCCCCAGTGCCTTGAGGTCTACTTCGCCGCTGCCACGCTTGGCGCGATCTACGTCCCTTTGAACTTTAGGGCGCGGACCAGCGAGTTGGAGTACATGATCAACCAGTCCGACGCCAAGCTGGTGTTGGCTGGCGAGCGCTACGTCGCGATGGTGGACGCCATGCGCCCGCAACTGAGCAACGTCACCCACTACATCGCCCTCGATGGGCCTGCCGATGGCTGGCACGATTACGGGGCTTGGGTTGGCGCAGCCTCAGCCGACGACGCGCCATGGCTCGAGGTGCCCGAAGAGGCAACCACCATCCTAATGTTCACGGCGGGCACTACCGGCTTTCCCAAAGGGGTGATGCTGCATCACAACAGCTTCGCCTCCTACGTGCTCAGCAACGTTGCCCCGGCCGATCCCGACGAAGAAGAGCGGAACCTGCTGACGGTGCCGCTGTACCATATCGCTGGTATGCAGGCCGTCATGGCCGCCATCTACGGCGGTCGCACCCTGGTGATGCAGCGGCAGTTCGAGCCCGGCGAGTGGATGGCGCTGGTGGCCAAGGAGAAGACCAGCCGGGCGATGATGGTACCCACCATGCTCAAGCAGATCCTGGATCACGCTGACTTCGGCGCTCACGATCTCAGCAGCCTGAAGGTGATCACCTACGGCGCGGCTCCCATGCCCATCGAGGTCATCAGCCGTGCCCTGGACCTGCTGCCCGACGTGCAGTTCATCAACGCTTTCGGCCAGACCGAGACCGCGGCCACTATCACCGCCCTTTCGCCCGAAGACCACCACATCCCCGCCGGCCTCTCCGAAGCGGAGCGTGCCCATCGCCTCAAGCGGCTCTCGTCGGTCGGCAAACCGCTCGACGATGTGGAGATGCGGGTGGTGGATGAAGACGGCCACGATTGCGGCCCCAACCAGACCGGCGAGATCGTCGCCCGTGGCCCCCGCATCATGGCCGGCTACTGGAAGGACGACGAGAAGACCAAGGCCACCAAGCGCGGCGGTTGGATTTACACCGGTGACCTCGGCTACATCGACGATGACGGCTACTACTTCCTGAATGGCCGCGCCTCGGACATGATCATTCGCGCCGGTGAGAACATCGCGCCCGAGGAAGTGGAGCGGGTACTGGCCACCCACCCGGCCGTTGACGAGTGCGCGGTGTTCGGCATACCCGATGTCACCTGGGGCGAGACCGTCGCTGCTGCCGTCGTCCTTAAGAAGGGCCAACAGCCCACCGACACCGAATTGGCCGACTGGTGCCGCAAAGACCTGGCCACCTTCAAAAAACCCGAACGGGTGCTGTTCCTCGCCGAACTGCCCCGAAACCCCCTGGGCAAGGTACTGCGCCGCGAACTGCGCGCCATGTGCACCGAGCCCGCTGGAGCCTGACCAATGCCGCTACACCTCATCTGCTGTGTGAAGCAGGTGCCCGACCCCGAGACCCCGGCCGCCAGCTTCCGCGTCGACCCCGGCGCCAAGCGGGTGCTGCCCGCGCCCGGCATCTCGCCCGTCATCAGCCCCTTCGATGAGCAGGCGGTCGAAGTTGCCCTTCGCATCAAGGACGCCCGCCCCGACACCCGGGTCACCATCCTCTGCGTCGGCGGCGACACCGCCCGCGATGTGGTGCGCCACGGGCTGGCGATGGGCGCCGACGCCGGCATGCTGATCAAGGACCCAACGCTGGAGGCCATGGACGCCTACCAGACCGCCTACGTGCTCTCGCTCGCCGTCCAGCGGCTGGCCCCTTACGACGCTATCTTCTGCGGCCGCCAAGCCGCCGACTTTGACCAAGGCCTGGTGGGCATCGGCCTCGCCGAGCTGCTGGGCATCCCGGCGCTCATCAACGGCCAGAATGCCGAGTTCATCGCCGACGGCACAGTTCGGTTCGAGCGGGTGTTCCCCGACGGTATCGGGGTGTTCGAAGCCGCGACGCCGGTGCTCACCACCTACTCGCAAGAGGTGGGGCAGCCCCGTTACCCTAACCTCCGAAACATCATGGCCGCCTCCAAGAAAGAACTCACCATGCTCGACGCAGCCGGCCTCGGGGTCGACCCGGCGGAGTTCGCGGCGACCTCCGACCTCACTGAGCTGTACATCCCGCAGGTCAACACCGAGTGCGAACTCATCCAGGCGGACAGTCCGGCCGAGGCCGGTGCACTGCTTGCTCTGAAACTACGCGAAGCAAAGGTTATTTAGCCCATGGCCGACGCTACCGGCATTCTGGTTATCGGCGAGCGCCCCGAAAACGGCGGCCGCCGGGGCATCACCCTCGAACTCCTGGGCGCTGCCCGTAAACTCGCCACCGAGACCGGCGACAGCATCGACGTGCTGCTGCTGGGCGCGGCCATCCCCGAGCCCGAGGCCAACGGCCTTATCGAGTACGGCGCCGCCCGCATTCACGCCCTTGAGCATCCGCTGTTGGGCGAGTACAACCCCGACATCTTCACCACCACCGTGACGGAAGCGGTGCGTCGCATCAACCCCAGCATCGTGCTGTTCGGCCGCACCGAAATGGGGCAAGACGTCGCCCCGGCCATGGCCTTTCGCCTCAAGACCGGCGTGGCTATGGACTGCCTCGACCTGACGGTAGACCCCGCCAGCAAGCGGCTGGTGATGGTCCGGCCGGTCTATGGCGGCAATGCCCGGGCCAACTACATGGTGGCGCAGGGCCGCTTCCCCCAGGTCGCCTCGGTCCGCCCCAAAACCCAAGACCCCGCCGAACCGGTTGCCGGCCACAGCGGTGAAGTCATCCGCCCGCAACTCGATCTCGACGCAAGCGTGGCCCGCACCCGCCAAGTCTCCTACCAAGCGTGGGAGGCCGCCGAGGGCGTCAGCCTCGCCTCCGCCGAAATCGTGGTCAGCGGTGGCCGCGGCATAGGGTCGGCCGAAGCCTACAAAGAGGTCATCGATGGCGGCGCAGCCATCCTCGGCGGGGCGTCGGGCGCCTCCAAGGCGGCGTGCGACGCCGGTTTCGCGCCACCCGGCAACCAGGTCGGCCTGACCGGCCAGCGGGTCAGCCCCAAGCTCTATATCGCCGTCGCGATGTCGGGCGCCAGCCAGCACTTGGCCGGCATGGGCACCGCCAAGAACATCGTGGCCATCAACCGCGACCCCGATGCCAACATCTTCAAGGTCTCCCGCTTTGGCGTGGTGGGCGACTACAAGCAGGTGATGCCAGCCTTCCTGGCCAAATGCCGCGAGTTGCTGAGCCAGGGCGAGTAGCGGCGTGTATCCCACCCACGCCTCGTTCTTGGGAGTGCCCGGCGCACTGCTGTTCGGGCTCGTCGTCCTCGCCTCGCTCGGCGTCTTCACCTGGGCGCTGTGGACCCGGGTGCTGCAGCCGATCCTGCGCGGCAAGCCCGACTATCGCTTCGACCGCTTGCCGGAACGAACCGTCAAGTTCCTGGTGTACGTCATCGGACAGCGCAAGGTGTTCGATAACGCCTTCTCGGGCGCACTGCATGCCCTCATCTTCTGGGGCTTCATCATCTGGCAGCCCTTCACCCTCAACCTGATCCTCGAAGGCTTCAGCGAGAGCTTCACCCTCGCTGCCCTGCTCGGCCCGGTCTGGCTGGCCTACACCCTGTTGGTCGAAGTCGCTTCCGTCGGCATCCTGGTCGGCTGTGCGATGGCAGCCTATCGCCGGCTGGTGATGCGGCCCGCCAACCTGGAGAGTCACGCCGACGCCTATCTGATCCTCGGCCTCATCGCCGGGCTCATGGTCACCTACTTCGCCGCCGAGGCGCTGCGGCTGTCGCTGTTGGGGCACCTGCCGGCCTGGTACGCGCCGGTCTCCTCAGCCTTGGCCGGCTTCGCCCCCGCCGCCGACGTCGCAGTCCTGGCTTTCGGCGCCCTGTGGCTGCTGCACGTCGGCATCCTGCTGAGTTTCCTGGTGTACCTGCCCTTCTCGAAGCACCTACACCTGATGGCTGCCCCGTTCAACGTCTTCTTCCAGAACCTGGAGACGCGCGGTGGTCTGGCCGGCATCAAGGACATCGAGCAGCAGGAGCGATTTGGCGTCGGCTCGGTGGCCGACCTCACCTGGAAGCAGATGCTCGACGCGGCCACCTGCACCGAGTGCGGCCGCTGCACCGACCTGTGCCCCGCCTACGCCACCGACAAGCCGCTTTCGCCCCGCGACCTGATTCTGGACATGAAGGCGGCCATCGCCGGGCAGCCGGCCCACCACCAGCGCTCGGTGCTGGCGGGCCGGGCCGAGTTCGCCCCACTGAGCGCCGAGCTGCCGCTGGTGAACGGCATCATTCACCAAGAGACTCTCTGGGCCTGCGTGACCTGTGGCGCCTGCATGGAGGCGTGTCCCGTGTTCATCGAGCACGTGCCGTCGATCATCGACATGCGGCGCAATCTGGTGCTGGAGCAAACCCTGTTGCCCGAGACCGCCGAAGCAGCGCTGGTCAGCATGGAGCGCCGCGGCCACCCCTGGCGCGGCACCCAGCACGACCGCGTGAGCTGGATGGAGGGCCTCGACGTCCCCGAGTTCACCTCGGGCGACGATGTGGCGTACCTCTACTGGGTCGGCTGCTCGGGCGCCCTGGAAGACCGCAACCGCAAGATCACCCAGGCGGTGGTCAAAGTGCTGCAGGCCTCCGGCGTGAGCTTCGGTGTGCTGGGGCCGCTGGAAACCTGCACCGGCGATCCCGCCCGCCGCATGGGCAACGAGTACCTGTTTCAGATGATGGCGAAGCAGAACGTCGAGCTGTTCAAGGAGAAGAAGGTCAAGAAGATCATCACCCAGTGCCCGCACTGCTTCAACACCTTCAAGAACGAGTACCCTGAGTACGGCGGCAACTGGGAAATCACGCACCACTCCCAGGTCATCGAAGAACTGCTGGCCTCCGGCAAGCTGAAGCTGGCCCGCCCGCTGCCCGAGGGCACCACCATCACGTACCACGACTCCTGCTACCTGGGCCGCCATAACGGCGAGTACGACGCGCCCCGCAACGTGGTGAACGCGTTGCCCGGCGGCACCGTGGTCGAGATGCCCCGCAACCGCGAGAAGAGCTTCTGCTGCGGCGCCGGCGGCGGGCACATGTGGATGGAGGAGAAGTCGGCCAAGCGCATCAACTGGGAACGCACCCAGCAAGCGCTCGATACCGGCGCCTCCGTGGTCGCGACCGGTTGTCCCTTCTGCGTCCTCATGATGGAGGACGGCGTGCGCGGTAAGAACGCCGAGGATCAACTACGGGTCAAAGACCTCGCCGAACTGGTAGCCGAGGCACTGGAGTAGCCGTCCCGAGGCCTAGCTCGCCTTGGCGCGCGCAGCCGCCACAGCGGCGTTCACCACTTCTCCCCGGACAGGTCGAACCTCGCCCTTCACGGTGCTCCCGGCCGGGTCCAACGCCAGCGTAAGCGTCGATTCCACGGTCAGTTCAGCATGGTCCTCAAGCGCTAGATCGAAGGGTTGCAGCTTGCGGCCTGTGCCGTCGTAAAGCAGACGCACCAGCGGCCGGCTACGGTCGATCAAGCCACCGCGCACCACCACACCCACGCATCCCTCCAAGCCGCCCGGCCCATGCAGCAGCACTTCGGTACCAGGTGGGTACAGTTCCAGTACCGTGAGAAAGCGCTCCACCAACGCAGCGTTGAGCTGCCCACCCGCCATATCCGACAGGATTTCAGCGACCTTATCCGGCCCTACCGACAGGCGATACGGGTTGTCGGGATTCAGCGTGTCATACGCGTCGGCCACCGACGCAACCTGGGCTATCGGCAAAATGTGGTCAGGCAGCCCGCGGGCCAACGGGTTCAGCAATCCATTCGTGCCGCGCAGCCCACGAGGATACCCAGTGCCATCCTGTCGCTCGTGATGCTGAAACGGGACGTTGTTCGAAAGGGTGCCGGGGCCGAAGATCTGCAACACCGCCTCGTACCCGATTTGGGGATGCAACTTCACAAGCTCCACCTCCTCGGCGGTCAGCTCGCCCGGTTTGGCCAGAATCTCCCGATCGATGAAGATCTCCCCCAGGTCATGCATCAGGGATCCCACCGCCAGATCATTCAGCGTGTCTTTGTCCCAACCGAGTTCTCGCCCCAAGATGGTCGCCGCAATGGTGGTGCTCACCGAGTGCTCGAACAGGTGGTTGTCGTAGAACCGAATCTGGGTTAGGCCAAGATTCACCCGGGAATCCCGCAGCTCATCCACCAGAGCGGCGGCAGCGTCGGCCAAGGCGTAGACAGGTTTGCTGAAGCCGGATTGTCGCGCGAACTCCCGGCTTTGGAGATACTTGCGCACCAGCTCCGGGCGCTGGGTGTCCAGGCTCTCTTCGCCGCTGCGCACCATGGCATGCAGATTCTCCAGTGCGGCCGTTATCTGGAAGCGCACTCGCTCCGAGATCGCTTCAGCGGCCTGGATGTCATCGGTGAGGCCATCATTCACGTCGACGATCATGCAGTTTCTCTGCCGCAGCAGCCGCAAGTGGGTGGAGTCGAGCACCGTCCCCTTGGCCAGCAACAGTTCGCCCTTGGCGCCCTTGATGTCGTAGGCCAAGCTCATGCCGGGCATCACCGCAAAGATCGAGACTCTTCTCACTGTTGCCTACTCCTTCAGCCCGGCGTGCTCGGCCTTACGCCGCCCATGCCCACCACCAGACGCCTGGTACCAAGGTGCAGCCAGGGCCGGTGAGAACATCGGGCCTTCGCCAATAGAGCGGCCCATGGCTGCTAAGCGCACAGCAGCGGACTCTCTAGCTCCACCAGCGCGGCGCTATGGGCCATGTCCAACATGCGCGCGCCCTCTTCCCTCGGCACCGCTTCCAACGATCCCTTCGCGAAGATCAGGGTCGACTCCACCAAAATTTCTGGGTTCTCTTCGAGATTGATCTCAAATGGCTGGAGGGTGGCGCCCACAGGGTCATACAGCACCCGCACCAAAGGGCGGCTGCGTTCGGTCTTGCCGCCGCGCACCACCACCCCAGTCAGCCCCTCCACTCCGGCGGGCCCGTGCAGCAGCACCTCCGAACCGGGCGGGTAAAGCTCCAACACCGCCAGGAAACGCTCCAACAGGGCGGCGTTCAGGTGCGCACCCGATAGATCGAACAACAGCTCGGCCAACATATCCGGAGGCACCGTCGGCCGGTAGGGCCGGTCGGAGTTGAGGGCATCGTAGACATCGGCAATCGACGCTACCTGCGCAATCGGCAAGATATGGTCAGGGTTGTTCTTCATCCGCGGGTTCACCTCCTGATTGCTCCCTTTCAGGCCCCGTGGGTACCCGGTACCATCCTGACGCTCGTGATGCTGGAAGGGGATGTGGTTGGAGAGCACCCCGGGGCCGAATATCTGGAGCGACGCCTCATACCCGATCTGCGCATGCTGCTTAACGATTTCAATCTCGTCGGGCGTCAACTTGCCGGGTTTGTTGATGATTTCGCGGTCGACGAAGATCTTGCCGATGTCATGCATCAGGCACCCCGTCGAAAGGTGCGTCAGCGTCTCCTTATCCCCCCCCAGCTCACGGCCCAGAATCGCGCCCGCTATCGCCGTGCTCACACTGTGTTGAAACGTGTAATCATCGAAAAAGCGGATCTGGTTGAGCCCAAGGGTGGCATTCGAGTCCAGTACCTCATCCACCATGACGGCGGCAGCCTCGGCCAACGCGTAAACCGGCTTGGTCTCCCGGGTGTTGCGCGCAAACCCACGGCTCTGCAGGTCACGGCGCGCGAACTCCTCCTTACGCGTGTCGACGGACGCGTCCGCGGCGTTCTTGAGCACCGCATGCATGTTCTGCAGCGCCTGCGTGGTTTTCACGTGCACCCGGTCCGAGATGGTTTCTCCCATCTCGATGTCATCGGTCACACCATCCAGCACATCGACAAAAAGACAGTTTCGCTGCTTCAGCTGGCGCAGGTGGGTGTGGTCCAGGGCCATTCCGTTGCGCAGCAGCAGCTCGCCTGCCGGGCCCTTAATGTCATAGGCCAACCGCATACCTGGTGTTACGCCAAAAATGGAAACTCGCCGCACGTCGTGTCCCTCGTAAGTAGGTGATGTCCGGCGCTACACGTCCGTCAGTGCCTAACTATCGGCCAGAATCCGCCGTTTTCCCACTGCTTAAGGCGGTGGCTCAACGGCACTTTCGGCGCAAACGTTGGGTCCAAACCGGGCCGCTGCCCCATCGCCCGACGGCCTCCCCCCGCACCTGGTGGCACAGGGTCACCGGGCTGCGTTCATCCGTAGGCCGCGAGCCACGCTGCACACCATCTCGTGGTGCCCAATCGTACCGGGGCCCCGCCCGTTCGATCCCCTCTCCCCTCGCGGGAGAGGGCTAGGGAGAGGGGGCGCCTCTGTACTGCACCAGGCACGGGCCAAGATGCGCCAGCGCTGTTCCTCCCTCCCCAAAGGCAATCGGCAGGAAAAACAATCCTCTCAAGTCGCCACTGACTCCGACGAACGCACACTGCGAGCGCTAGACCGCTAGATGCGGTGCTGATTCAGAAAGGGGAGGAGGATGGGCGGGAGCTTCTCTGCCGTAGCAATGCCGTAACGGGTGTCGTCTTGCAGCAGATAGTCGGATTCGGCTTTGGTCCACGTCGGCGGCAGGAACTCGGCCTGCGGCATGCGAGCGTGCAGCCAATCAGCAGCCTCTTTCGGGTGGGTATCATCGTCGCCGGAGATGATGAGCGTGGGTACCCGGATCGCCCGCAGCTCCTCTTCGGTCACACCCACCACCGGCACATCACCCCGAAAGTAGGTGCGCCAGAATAGCATGATGGCGACGAACTCCTTAGGGTCCATACCCAGGAGACGTTCGCGGTTGGCGGGGTTCTGACGAATGCGCTCGGCGAAGAACGGCGTCTTAATCACGCCCGCCATCCCGTCGCGCTCGGCCACCTCGGTGAACTGCTCGTAGTAGCTGCGGCCCAGGCTCTTGGCGGCGTACTCGCCGCCGGTCACCCGCCACAGCAGCAACCCGCCCACGGCCTGCGGGTGCCGTATGACCAGCAACAGCGAGACGCGGCAGCCGGCCGAGGTGCCGCCGACCCACGCCGGCCGCTTGCCGAGTTGCGTCAGCAGTTCATTCAGGTCGTCAGCCCAGATCTCCTGCTCCGACAGCTCGCGGGGCCCATCAAACCGCCGCTCGATAACCACGTCGGAGGCGCCGCAGTTGCGCCGGTCATGCAGCAACACCTCGTATCCGGCGGCGGCCAGCTTCTCCGCGGTCGGCTGCAACCACGCGCCTTCGCGACGCCCGCCGGATATCAACGCCACGGTGGGGCCGGTCCCCAACAGGTCGTAGTGAATCGCCGTCCCATCACCAAGCTTCGTCGTTGGCATCGTATTCTCCCCAGTCGTCATCCGATCGGCGGAACTGCTTCTTCAGCAAGCTGTTCGTCGAGCCCCGTCGAAACGACCAGCGGTGGCGAAGCGCCATGCACCGGGCTCCGGAGCCAACGAAGTTGGCGTACCCCTCGTGAACCCCTAGCCCAGCAACTGGCCCTTGGTGAGCGTCGGCAAACGGTAGACGCTGGTGCGAGCGGTTATGT
>CAXNDA010000036.1:0-11100 GCA_964200875.1 Chloroflexota bacterium
GCTCATGTACAACAGCGGCTGATGCAACACTTGCCGCTGGCACAGCAAGAAGGTGACCAACAACCGTCCGACGCGACCGTTGCCGTCGAGGAAGGGGTGGATGGTCTCGAACTGCGCGTGGGCGATGGCGCAGTGGATCAGCGCGGGCAGGCCATTCTCCTCGTGCAGGTAGGACTCCAAGTTGCTGAGCGCCTGCAACATGTCTGCCGGCGGCGGTGGCACGAAGGTCGCTTGCGTGATCGGTACCCGCCCCTCGCCGATCCAGTTTTGGTCTAACCTAAACTCACCGGGCCGCTTCTCGCCGCCGCGCACGTTGTGCATCAGCTCGGCGTGGATCTCCCGAATCAGCCGCAGGGAGAGCGGCAGCGTCTCCAGCCGTTGCAGGCCGTAGTTCATGGCCCGCACGTAGTTCACTACCTCCTCGACGTCCAGGGGCAACGCGCGGCCGGCGCCGTTCAGTTCATAGGCCAGCACATCGTCCAGCGTCGACTGTGTGCCTTCGATTTGGGAGCTTAGGACAGCCTCCTGCCGAACGTAGGTGGCGACGAACAGGTCGGGGTTCGGCAACGTGAGCGCCACGCCATCAAGCCGCGCCACCGCCTGGTCAGCCTTGGAGAGGAGCTGCACCAGAGGCAGGTCCACCTGGATCGGCGGGTCGGGCGGCAGTGGCGCCGGCATGAAGGCCTGGTAGCCGCCAGGCTGTGGCCGGAAGACGCCGGCCCGAGTTGAAGACTGTTCCACGTGGCTCCCTAATTGCACTGCGTGGAAATAAGGGTACCGTTTTTCGCTTGTTATTTCAATAGACAGCCATTTTTTGAAATAACAAGCGAGTCTGAGCCGCGTTATTTCAACAGGCGGCAATAACGAGCACCAGCGGCAGTCCCAAGGCCGGGCGTTCTAGCTGGCCCAGCAGCAAGCCGACAACCAATTCCCCTCCCTGGCAGGGAGGGGCTAGAGGAGGGTCGAAGCATCGCCCCTGAACCAGCGTGTCGGGTGTGTACCCAAAGCTTCAACCCCCACCTAACCTCCCCCCTTCGACAGGCTTAGGACAACGCCTGCTAGGGGGAGGAATCCGACGTTATGCCCCGCCGCCCCAGCCACCCGGTTACGCGAGCGGGCTCGCACAGGCGCGCAGCAGGCCTTCCAGGTCTTGGGCCTCACGCCGCCCGAATCTCACGCCAAGCTGAACGATGCCGACCGGCAACGCCAGGTAGAGCGGCATGACCCACAGCCAGACCATACTTGTCGCTTGCCCCAAACCACCGAAGAGCCCAAAGAGCAACATCGCCAGCATGAAGAGGTACCAGGGCCCCACGCAGACCATCAGCAACGCTCGTACCCAGCGCTTCATGCCGATTTCGGCGGTGATGAGGGAACCGCCCTCGGCGGCGCGGATGTCGCCGCGCAGCTCCGGCGCAAAGCTATTGCGGTACCACCGTCGTTTCTCCAGCGAGAATGCGGTGCCATGCAGCCTGCCGACAAATGCGTGGGCGCCCCACGGCATGACCAACCACCCTTTGCCGTCAATGCGGGAAGCCAAGCGCGAGAGGACCTCGGCCGGTGTTCGGGGTGAGGCGATGGTATAGACCATTGCCGGCGGCATCGCCAGTGCCCATAGCCACGCGAGCCAGCGCATCACCGGCTGCCTTGGCGTGGAATCTGATGGGCGGATGTGTCCCCTTTTCGCGACGTCGCGACATCCATCGGCAGCCTGCTCACCCGATCTGCAGTTCGGCGGCGGTGAGGGTGTTCACCAGCAGCATGGCGCGCGTCATAGGGCCGACGCCGCCGGGCACCGGAGTGATGGCGGAGGCCTTCTCGGCCACGGCGGCGTAGTCCACGTCGCCCACCAAGCGAAAGCCGCTCTTGGTGGTAGACGACTCCACTCGGTTGATGCCGACGTCGATAACCACCGCGCCGTCGCGCACCATATCGGCGGTAATGCTGTTGCGCACGCCGGTGGCGGCCACCAGAATGTCGGCCTGGCGGGTGTAGAAGGGCAGGTCCTTGGTGCCGGTGTGACACAGTGTGACCGTGGCGTTGGCGCCGCCGGCCTTCTGTACTAGTAGCGCGCCCAGCGGCTTACCCACCAGGTTGCTGCGGCCGCAGATCACCACGTGCTTGCCCGCCGGGTCGTTGCCGGTGCGCATGAGCATCTGCTGCACGCCGCTGGGGGTGCACGGGATGAGCTTGCCCTCGCCCTGCAGCAGGCGGCCGACGTTGCGGGAGTTCAGGCAATCGGCGTCTTTGCGATAGTCCAGCGCTTCGACGATGGCGTCGGCATCAATGTGCGGCGGCAGCGGGAGCTGCACCAGAATGCCGTGGAACCGGGTGTCGTGGTTAAGCTCGTGGATCAGGCCCAGCAGTTCGTCCTGGGTGATCTCGGCGGGCCGCCGGATGGTCTCGGCATGGAAGCCGACCTCGACGCCGTCGCGCTCCTTGCCGCGCACGTAGCTCACCGAGGCAGGGTTCTCGCCCACCAGCACCACCGCCAGGCCGGGGGCGAAGCCGTGTTTGGCCGTGAAGACCTCGGTGCGGGTCTTTACCTCGCTGCGGATCTGGGCGGAGAGTTCGTTGCCGTCGATGATCTGGGCGGGCATGCAGTGGCCTCGGGTTTGAGATGGGGTGTTGCAGGCAGGCTTTGGGGGCGATGCCGGGGTCAATAATACCATCCGATGATGCGTAGGCAGTGGGGTTGGTAAGGGGGGCGGGCGTTGAGGGTGGCGGCGCTGAAGCGGGGGATGCTTCGCTTAGGGCTCAGCATGACAGTTGGACGGAGGTGAGGACTGTTATTGGGGCGAGGGGATGCAGGCGGGGGGCGGCCCCACCCCGCCCAGATGCCTCCGTGCGTCAGGATGACAGCTGGTCATGGGTGGCGGGGGTTGAAGGTGGCGGCGCTGGAGCGGGGGATGCTTCGCTTAGGGCTCAGCATGACAGTTGGACGGGGGTGAGGACTGTGGCTGGGGCGCTGGGATGCAGGGCGAGGGCGGCGGCCCCACCCCGCGCAGAAGCCTCCGTTTCGCCGGTATGACAGCAAGCGGTGTTAGCGCGCGCCGTAGCCGGTGATGGAGCGAATGTGGGGCAGGGAGCCGTCCAGCGTGCTGAGGAGTTGCTGGTCGGCGGTCCACAGTTCGCAACCGGCTAGGCCGGCGACGGCGGCGTTCAACGCGTGGTCGAAGGATGCCAGCCGGTAGCCCTGGGCCAGCTTGAGCGCGGTGGTGTAGAGGCCGGGCGTCTGCACCACTTGGAACGGGTAGTGCACCAGGACGGCCAGCGCGGTCTGCGCATCGGCCGGCGTCAACGCAACCGATGCTGCGGCGCCGGCGCTGCGGCCGTGCAGCTCGGCGGCAACGGCGGCGTGGAAGGTAGGGGATACCAGCACGGGCAGGCGCGCCTCGGCCGTCGTGCTCAGCAGCGCCGTGGCCGTCGCAGCTTCCGCCTGCGTACCCAGCAGCCACTGCAGGGCGACGCTCGCATCAATCGCCACGGCGTCACTCACGAGGCGGCTGGACCCCGCGCAGCTAGCCGGACCCGGAGGACACGTGCGCGCTCGAGTGCGGAACGTGCCTGTTGCACCTGCGATTCGCTGAGCGGTTCAGCCTCTACCGTGTCGGAGGCCGCGGGTCCGTCGCTCGCGGGACGGACCAATCCGTCGAGGTCCGTGCGTTTGATGAGGACGCGCCGCGGCCCCAGGGTAAAGGCGCGCACCACCCCCTGCTTCACCCAACGATGCAGCGTCACCCGGCTGATACCAAGGATGGCAGCAGCCTGGGTCGCGCCCACGTAATCATCGCTCAGGGGTTGTTGCATTGCATACTCTCTGTTCCAAAGAACACTATTCAGTACCATTTGTTACTTGCGCCGGTCAGTTTCAGATTGACAGCTTGACATTTCTGGGCCCGAAAGCTACAACGTCGCCTATAGAAGCATGGCTTATCCATAGCAATAACCCTCAGCCGGTTTGGCCGAGGGAAGGAGGCGTGACGTGTTCCGATTCGCAAGGGCCCGCACACTGGCCTATCCGCTGACTGGGGCGCTGAGCCTGAGCCTTCTCGCCTGCGCGTCGGTATCGCCAGGCACCGGCGGCGCGCCAGCGGCCGGCCAGGTGGCGCTGCCGGTGCTGCAGCGCCTGGTGATGCACGCAGAACCACCGACCACCGAGCGCAGCGACTTCCGCGCCGGCCGCACCGTGGACCTGATCCCCTTCCGCCCGGTGTACGAGTATCCGCTCGGCATCGACGCCAAGACGGGTAAGGTCATCCCGCAGCTCGCCACGTCGTGGGCGCTCGAGCCGGACGGCGCCTCGGTGCGGTTTCAACTGTTGAAGGGCGTGCAGTTTCATCAGGGGAAGGGCGAATTCAAAGCTGCGGACGTGATTTACAACTGGAAGCTGCGGCGCGATTTCGATCCATCGGTGCCCTCGTCGAACGCCCCCATCTACCAGAACATCGAGACGATCGACGCGGTGAACGACTACGAGATCATTGTCCGGCTCAAAGCGCCTGACGGCACCTTCCTTACGACGAACTTCACCGAGGGCCGCGGGCTGTTCCAGATTTTCAGCAGCAAGCACTTTGAAGAGATCGGCACGCCGACCATGCTCACTGGGCCGGTGGCAGGCACGGGGCCCTATCAGTTCAAGGAGCGGGTGCAAGGGTCCTTCGTTCGCCACGAACGGGTGCCCTACAAGCACTGGCGGGTGACCCCCGACTTCCCGGAATTCGAGTTCCGGTATGCGAAGGAGGCCTCGACGCGGATGGCCGCGCTGCTGACCGGCGAGGTGCAGATTGCCGACCTGCCGGAGGACCTGAAAGTGGAGGCGTTGAAGAAGGGCTACAAGGCCATCCGCAGCCAGATAGCCGGCAACCAGGTGTTCGTGGGCTTTGGCTGTTGCCACTACAAGGACCCCAAGAACCCGGCGGCCGGCTTCGTGATGCCTGAAAGCCCGCTGGTGGACGTCCGGGTCCGGCGGGCGCTGGCGAAGTCCATCGATCGCGATGAGCTGAACAAGAGCTTTTTCGGCGGCGATGCGGTACCGCTGTACCTGCTGAACTTCCACCCGACCCGGCCCGGCTGGAACACCGACTGGGAGCGCAACTTCAAGAGCGCTTACGGCTACGACCCGGAGGCGGCGAAGGCGGAGCTGGCGCAGGCCGGCTACAACGCCGGCAACCCGCTGGTGGTGCACATGCAGTACCCGGCCGAAACTCGAGGCGGGTTCTCGGGCGATGACATGGCCGACAGCATCGCGAACCACTGGCGGAAGATCGGCGTGCAGGTGAAGCCGCTGAACGTCGACCCGAGCCAGGTGACCGGTCTGCGGAACCAGTTCAGGCTGGAGAACCAGGTGACGCTGGGTAACTCGGCGTCGGACCAGTGGACCGGGGCCACCACTATGGGGTCCACCACCTCCTTCGGTACCCGCGGCCGGCAGCCGGACAACCTGAACGCTGACCGCGCGCTGGAGGGCATTGCCACCACTATGGACGAGAAGCGGGCCGACCAGTTGTGGCGTGAGGTGGGCAACGAGTACTACACCACCTATCGCACCTCGCCGCTGTTCACGCTGGCGGCCGAGGCGGTGGTCGACCCGAAAGTGGTGGCCGACTGGGTGTTCCCCGGTACGGTCACCGGCTATTGGTCGCACGTGTTCGATATCAAAGCCGTCAAGTAACCAGAGCATCACACCAGGAGGACAAGACAATGTTGAGCAGGGCAGATAACGATCTGATTACGCAGGTGGGGCCGGGCACGCCGATGGGCGACGCAATGCGCCGCTACTGGATGCCAGCGCTGCTGACCGAGGAGCTGCCAGAGCCCGACGGCGCGCCGGTACGGGTGCGGCTGCTAGGCGAGGACCTGGTGGCCTGGCGCAACACCGACGGCAGCGTTGGCCTGATGCAGAACGCCTGTCCACACCGCGGGGCCAGCGTGTTCTTCGGCCGGAACGAGGAGAGCGGCCTGCGCTGCGTGTACCACGGCTGGAAGTTCGACGTCTCGGGCGCCTGTGTCGATATGCCCAATGAGCCCGCCGAGAGCAACTTCAAGCACAAAATCAAGGCCACGGCCTACCCGTGCGAGGAGAAGGGCAGCATCGTTTGGGCTTATATGGGGCCGGCCGGCACCCAGCCGCCGCTGCCCAGCTACGAGTGGATGCGGCTGCCCGACGGCCACATGTTCATGTCGAAAACCTTTGAGGACTGCAACTACCTGCAGGGCATCGAAGGTGGCGTCGATTCGTCGCATTCGTCCTTCCTGCACCGTAACCTCACCAACACCGACCCGTCGCTGGGCGTCAACGGCTATCGGGCGCGGTCGACGGCGCCCCGGCTGGAGGTGGTGTACCGCGACTACGGCTACACCTATGCCAGCATCCGCTATGTCAAGGACGAGGATGCGAACTACGTGCGGGCCTATCAGTTCGTGATGCCCTTCCAGCAGCAGCGGGCCGGGTTCATCGGCAGCGCGCGCAACAACAGCCGGCCGGCGGTGCAGGGCCACCTGTGGGTGCCGATCGATGACACCAGCCACTGGGTGTTCAACTTCATGTATGCCCGCGATGGCGGCCTGCTGGACTGGGCGGACTGCCTGAAGCAGGAGCACCAGACCGGCCGCGGTCCGGAGGACTTCATCCCCGGCACCTACAAACTCCTCCAGAACAGCTCGAACGATTACCTGATCGACCGCCAGGCGCAGAAGACCCTCAGCTACACCGGCATCCCCGGCACCAACACCCAAGATGTCGCGATTCAAGAGACCATGGGCGCCATCTACGACCGCACGAAGGAGCACCTGGGCACCTCCGACTCGGCCGTCATCGCCACCCGGCGCATGCTGCTGCAGGCGATGCGCGACGTGCAGGCGGGCCGGGCCCCGGCGGGCTCGCAGGGTGAGGCCGACGGCGTGCGGCCGGTGGAGAAGGTATTGCCCACCAGCGTGAGTTGGACCGAAAGCATGAAGGACGAACTGGTGGCCGTCTACTAGTCGACACCAACCGGTAAGGAGACTCACCCATGCCATACCCACGACTCAACGAGCAGCGCCCCAGCGAGGCGGTGCTGACCGCGGTGGCGCGCGAGCAGCGGGTCTCCGCCGACTCGCACATGGCCGAGCCGCACGACCTGTTTGTGCAGCGGCTGCCGCAGGCGCTGCGCGACCGCGCGCCGCAGTTCCCCGATCGCACCGGCTCGCGCGCCTATGGCCGCGCCGGCGGGTGGGACCCCTACGAGCGCCTGAAGGATCAGGCGTACGACCAGATCAGTGCCGAGGTGTTGTATCCCACGCTGGGTACCGCGGCCTGGGTCACGGGCGACCCGGCGCTGGATGCAGCCTGCTGCCGCGCCTACAACGACTGGATGATCGACTTCTGCAGCGTGGCCCCGCACCGGTTCTGGGGCCTGGCCATGCTGGCGCCGTGGGACATCGACGGCGCGGTGCTGGAGCTGGAGCGCTGTCGGCACGCGGGTTTGCGCGGCGCGCTGGTGGGACTGGTGCCGCCCGATAACCTGCTGTACGGCAATCCGCACTACGACCGGCTGTGGGCTGCCTGTCAGGACATGGGGATGTCGGTGAACATGCACATTGGCGGTGGGCCGGGACGGCTGGGGTTCTCGCCGTTGAAGCGTAGCGGCATCATGCCCGACGGGGCGGCTGGCCACAAGTGGGACTGCATGAAGGCGCTCGGCAACATGATCTCCGGTGGCGTGTTCGACCGCTTCCCCAAGCTGCAGGTGGTGTTTGCCGAAGCCGGTGTGGGTTGGATGCCCTTCTTCGCGCAGGAGATGGACTACTACCAAGTGACCTATGGGATGCCCGGCAGCTCTGGGCCGCACGAGGGCACCGGTGTGATGCGGCCGCCCAGCGAGTACATCTATAACCAGGTGTACGGCGTGTTCATCAGCGACACCGTTGGCTGCAAGGCGCTGCCCGAGGTGGGGCTCGACACCTTCATGTGGTGCAACGACTACCCGCATGGGGCTTGCATCTGGCCGGGCGCCACCAACTTCATTGCGCAAGACTTGGGTCACCTGACGGTCGAGCAGCGGGCGAAGGTGCTGGCCGGCACCGCGGCGCGCCTCTACAACAACGGCGAGCTACCGCCGCTGCCGGACCCGCCGGGCGCCGTCGAGGGCATCGACACCTGGAACAGCGAGCACTGGGGCGGGACGCTCCCGCCGACGCTGGTGGCGGCGCCGGCCTGACGCACTAATTCCTCCCCTAGCAGACGGAGGCTAGGGGGGGTGAAGCTTCGGCGCCCCCGCCACGTTGGTTCAGCGGCGATGCTTCGACCCTCCCCTAACCCCTCCCTTCCAGGGAGGGGAATTTGGTTGTCGGCTTCCTTCCGCTAGCAGGGGGAGGTTAGGTGGGGGTTGAAGTTTCGGCGCACCCGCCACGCTGGTTCAGGAGCGGGCCTTCGACCCTCCCCTAGCCCCTCCCTTCCAGGGAGGGGAATTGGGTATCCCCTCCCCGTTCGGTGATACCCGTTAGCCCTGCGGGCGGACGGAGGCGCCGGGGGCGCCGGTGCCCTCGCGCACTGCTTGGGCGGTGGCGGTGTCGACCCCGCGGGCCCAGGTGCGTTTGAGGGGGTCGGTGACGTCGAATCCGAACTTGCCGACCTTCTCGATCTCGATCTCGATGTGGTCGCCGTCTTGCATCGCGCCCAGGCCCTGATGGTTGGTGCCGGTGAACAGCAGGTCGCCGGGGGTGATGGTCATGAAGCTGCTGAAGAACTCGATGCACTCTGGGATCTGGTGCGCCATGTCGTCCGTGTTGTACTGGCCGCGCAGCTCGCCGCTGACCGAGAGCTTGACCACCAGGTTGTGCGGGTCGGCCACCTCATCGGCGGTGACAATGCAGGGGCCGAGTGGCGCGAAGGTGTCGAAGTTCTTGCCCAGCCGGGTGCCGCCGCCATTCGAACCGGTGGTGCCCTCGCGGGCCGAGCCATCGACGCCTGCGGTGTAGCCGAACACGTAGCTCATCGCCTCGCCTTGGCCGATGTCCTTGCCACGCTTGCCGATGACCACCACTAGCTCCGGCTCGTGGTGGAACACGTTGGCATCGAACTTGGGCAGCACGCAGGTGCCGCCGGGGCCGATGACGCCTTCGGGGTTCTTCAGGAAGCCCCACATCGGCTGCACGGGGCGGGTGCCGTTCTCTTTGTAGTTGGCGCCCATGCACATGATCTTGGGTGGGCGCGGCAGCGGCGCCTGCAGCTTCACGCTGTCGAGCGGTACCGCGGCGCCGCCCTGCTCCAGGCGGGCCAGCTCCGCCTTCACGGCGTCCCAATTGGCGATGATGGCCTCCATCGCCTCCTCGCCGGTGCGGGGCGCGTACGCCTTCACGGCGCTCGACACATCGACGACGCCGCGGCTGGACAGCACGCCGGGTGTGCCGTTGTTGTACAGAACCAGTTTCACGGGGAGTCCTCCAGGTAGTGGTAGGGAGAGCTTAGTGGGGATGCGGGGTGATGGCAACCGCGTGCGGTGCTTGTTATGCCGACCGCCTCGGAGGCTGGTCCCTGTTTGCTGAGCTTGTCGAAGCGACCAGAGGCCCGCCGGCTGGATGCAGCGCCAGGCGTGGCTCGCCGTCCCCCCGCCTGATGCCTTCGACGGGGCTCAGGCAACAGGCTCAGTCGGTGGTGGTGGCAACGCCTCGGAGGCTGGTCTCTGTTTACAGCGCCAAGGCGCGGCCCGCCGCGGGTGGCGATGCTACGGGGTGGCTGAGCGGCAGCGGGCGATGGCTGCGCGAATCACCTTCGGGCCCCACAGGCTCCGGTTGCGCATGATGAGCAGCGCCGGGAGCCAGGCGGGGTCGGGCGTCTCCCGCTCCCAACGCTCGAAGAGACCGTACAGGGCATTGCGAAGGTCATACCACTCCTGCAAGAACTCGCGGTCATCACCGGCTAAGTAAACCGAGAGCTGGGGGATAGCCCGTGGGTCACCACGTTCGATGAGCCCGATCATCGCGTTATCCACCACGTCATCCACGTCATCCAAAAGGGCGGCTACCAGCGCCTGCCGGATGGGCGGGGTATCGGTTTCAGTCAGAAACGCAAGCGAAAACGAGGCGCACACGCGCACCGCCTCATCCTCGTCGGCCAAGAACTGGATCAGCGCAGCCAGCACGGCGGGGTCTTCGAGCAAACCGAGCGCCTCCGCCACCGCGTAGCGCACGTCTGGGTCGGGGTTGGTGACGTGCGGCAACAGCAGCTCGCACACCTGGGGGTCACCCGCCTCTATCACGTACTCACATATGGCGTGGACCGCAGTCGCCAGCACCTGCGTGTCCTGCTCAGCCGCGACCATCTCGAGCAGCCGGGTACGGCACGCCTCAGGACGGAATCGGTCTACGGGGAAGAGTGCGCACTGACTCAGGAGGAATGCGGCAACTTCACGCGCTCGGGGTTCGGGTGCGCTGGAGAGGGTCAGCACGCGGTCCCACACGCCTTCAAGCGCCTCGTAGAGCAGCTCTTCGGCCTGTGTCAGCCCATCACCCTCGGCCCACACCGGCTGCGCCAGCAGCACGTCGAGCAGTTGGTCGGGCGTGTAGCCGTCCCACTGACCGTCGATCCACTCGTTGACGTTCGGCTCCTCGGCTGGACTCACGCCAACCTCCTGATCGCTGGTCACCAAGCCCCTACCCCTTCTCGCCGGCCATCTCCAGCACCAGCTTCCACTCGGTGTCGGTCACCGGCTGCACCGACAGGCGGCTGCTCTTCACCAGCACCATGTCTTTGAGCGCGGGGGTGGCCTTCACCATCTCCAGCGTCACTGGGTTGGGCAGCTTGCGCACCGGCCCAATGTCCACCATGAACCACACCGGCTTCGCCTCGGTGCTCTTGGGGTCGAAGTGCTTCTCGTCGTTGGGGTCCCAGGCGCTGGTATCGGGGTAGGCCTCTTGCACCACCTTGGCGATGCCGATGATGGCCTGGGGCTTGGCGTTGCTGTGATAGAACAGCACCTCGTCGCCCACCTTGGCCTGCTTCAGGTAGTTGCGCGCCAGAAAGTTGCGCACGCCCTCCCACTCGGTGCGGCCGTCCCGGGCCAGATCGTCGTAGGAGTAGACCCCCGGCTCGGACTTGTACAACCAATATGCCATCTG
>CAXNDA010000037.1:0-11074 GCA_964200875.1 Chloroflexota bacterium
CCGCCCAGCGAACGGGTTCAGCTGGGTTCGCGCCGCACCCCACACCCGAGTGTGGCCGCTGACCCATAGAGACGTGAGCTTACTCAAGCAGCCCATTCGCCGCACTTATGAAGGAGCCCCCCAATGCCGACAACTTACGTCCTCAACTGCCGCGACGTTGGTGTGGACTGCGACTTCGAGACCACGGGCACCAACCTGGACGAAGTGATGCGCCACTGTGCTGAGCACGCCATGAAAGAGCATGGCTGGAAGTCTTTCGGGCCCGAGCTGTACGCCAAGATGCGTGCCTGCCTGAAGACGGTGGAGGTAGACGCCGCCTCCTAGCGCGCTGGACCGCTTCTCGGGCGGGCTGTCTGGGTGCACCACATTTCTGTTGATCTCGTAGTAGTCCACCTCACCGGTACGTTCTTCGCTGATTCGCCTTCGGAGAAGCGCGTCTTTCCCGCCCACCCACCAGCGTTCACTTTTTAGGAGCGGGGGGCCCTTCGACGAAGCTCAGGACAGGCACCCCCGCACCCCCGGCAGGAAGGGTCTGCCCTTCCTGCACCATCCCATCGCACACCAAGGCGGCGCGTTTACGGGAACATGTGGCACCCGGCTGTCTCGCTACGGTTGACATCCCCCGCGCGCGCTGCCTACGATCACAGCGGTCGTGCTAGACGGGGAGCTAGCGGTGCCCTGTACCCGCAATCCGCTACAGCGGGGTTGAATTCCCCCTCGAGGCTCTTTTTTCCGCAGGACTGCTGCCCGCTATCAGTGTTGAGGGTTGGGTCTTGCGCAGCGGAACCCTATGAACCCCGTCAGGTCCGGAAGGAAGCAGCGGTAAGTAGTGGCGTCCGGGTGCCGCAAGGGCGCCTGGCCTGAGCTGTTGGCTTACGGCAAGCTGCGGAATGGGGTCGACAGTGGGTGCACGACCGCTCTTTTATGCCTCAACCTCCCAAACGCTCCGGCGTCCACGTAGCCTTCCTCGGTAGTCTCGCTGGCATTCTGCTGGCCTGGGACACCGTCGGCGCTCCTAAAACCATCACCCTCGAGGTCGATGGCGCTGCGTCGTCCATGAGTACACGCCATACTCGCAGTGATGGCCTGCTACGGGAAGCCGGGTTGGTGGCGGGCATCAGCGACGCCCTCGCTCCCCGAGCAGATGCAGCGGTGAGCGCCGGCGCCACGGTCACGCTCCGCCGCGCGGTACCGGTAGCCGTAACCTATGGTGGCGAGACCCAACGCTTCACCACCACAGCGGCCACCGTCGCAGATGCACTGGCGCAGTCGGGCTTGGTGCCTGTTACCGACACCATGGTCAGCGTTGCTGGTGTCCGCCGATCCACCGACACGTTGCTGCCGCGCCTGGGCGGCGCCGTGGTCCCCGCGCTGGTGTCCGCCTCGCCGGCCGGCGAGGTTGCGGAACCCTCAGCGCTCGTCATCACCGTCGAACCCGCGGCCACCTTCTTCGTGCATGAAGCACGCCGCACCCTGGAGTTCCGCGCCCACGCAGCAACCCTGGGCGATGCACTCAAGCAGGCGGGTGTCGCGTTGTTCCCGGCCGACCTCTTGGTCCCCGATGCGACGCAGCCGCTGACGCATGGCCTGCACGCCAAGATCAAGCGCAGCACGCCGTTCCGTGTGACCGCCGACGGCCGCACCGTCGAAGCCCGCACCCAGGCGACCACCGTCGCCGACGCATTGAAGGAACAGGCGGTCACGCTCAACGCCGGTGACCGGGTACAGCCCCCACTCGATACGCCACTTAAGGGCGGCATTGGCATCCAGGTGGTTCGGGTGAACCAGCGCACCGTCGTCGAGGAGGAGGCTATCCCCTTCCGAACGCAGTACGTGGCCGACGCCGACATGGAGATCGGGACCCAGCGGACAGCCATCGTCGGCGCCGCGGGACTCCAGAAGCGAGAGTTCCAGATAAGCTACGAGGATGGGCGCGAAGTGGGGCACCGCCTCGCCCTGCAGCGGATTGAACGGGAGCCGGTGCATGCAGAGATTCGCTACGGCACGAAGGTCATCCAACACGCGATCACAACGCCTGACGGCCCGATCGAGTACTGGCGCACCCTGCGAGTTTGGGCAACCTGGTACAGCCCCGCCAGCGCTGGGAAGCCTCGGTCCTCGCCCAGCTACGGCATCACCGCGACCGGCCTGCAGGCACGCCGGGGGGTGATCGCTGTCGACCCGAACGTAATCCCGCTGGGCACCCGGGTGTATGTTCCGGGCTACGGCGTTGCGGTCGCGGGTGATACCGGTGGCGGCGTACGCGGCAACGTGATTGACCTCGCCTACGGCGACGACGAGGTGCAAGACTGGGTAAGCCGCAGCCTCGAGATCTATGTGCTCGGCCCCGGCCCTTCGCCTTCCCAGATCCGGCCGCCCTCACCCTAAGCGCCATGCCCTATCCCAAGCCCGCCCCCCTCAGCGACGATTGGTCAATTGCGTCAGCGGAGGGCCATCGTCCGAAGAAACGCCTTGGGCAGCACTTTCTAGTCGACCCCGAGGTGCTAGCCCGTATCGTCGACACCGCCGATCTCTCGCACCAAGACACCGTGATCGAGGTCGGCCCCGGTCGAGGCGTACTGACCGCTGAACTCAAGAGCCGGGCCGGATGCCTGATCGCTGTAGAACTCGACGTGGAGTTACTGCCGGCCTTGCACAAGCGGTTCGATAGCAAAGCCGGCTTCCACCTGATCCACGCCGATATCCTGACGCAGCCCCCAAGCGAACTGCTGGCGCAGGCGGGCCTGCCACCCGAAGCCCCCTACAAGGTGGTGGCGAATCTGCCGTACTACATCACCGCCCCAGTGTTGCGCCACTTCCTGGCGGGCCATCACCCGCCAACCAGTCTGGTGGTGTTGGTGCAGTACGAGGTCGCCCAGACATTGACCGCTGCCCCGGGCGACCTGTCTCTGCTGGGCATTGCTGTGCAGTACTACGGACGCCCGACCCTGGTCGCCAAGGTCGCCCCAAGCAGCTTCTCGCCGCCACCCAAGGTGCATTCTGCCATCCTGCGGATCGACGTATACCCAGAGCCGCCGGTGAACGTGCCGAGCGAAGCGGCGTTCTTCAGCGCGGTGAAGGCCGGCTTTCGGGCCAAGCGCAAGCAGCTCCGCAACTCGTTGGCCCGAGGGTGGGAGATACCGGCGGAAGAGGCGGCCGGCATTGCCGAGCAGGCGGGCATCGATCCACAGCGCCGCCCCGAAACCCTCTCCTTGGCCGAATGGGCGCAGCTCACCTGGGTCTGGGAACGGCGCACCGCAGCATGAGGATCACTGCCAAGGCCTACGCCAAGCTGAACCTCACGCTGGAGGTGCTGGGCAAGCGTTCCGACGGCTACCACGATATCGCCGGCGTTTTCCAAACCATCTCGCTGGCCGATGACCTGGCCTTCGAGCCTGCAGACGCATTGACCCTCGCCTGCGACAGTGCACCTCTGGCAGGCGACGATAACTTGGTGCTACGCGCCGCCAGGCTGCTGCAACAGCGTGGCCGCACCACGGCGGGGGCAGCCATCACTCTTCGCAAGGGCATTCCGGTGGCGGCCGGCTTGGGTGGCGGCAGTGCGGATGCGGCCGTCACACTGCTGGCGTTGAACCAACTCTGGGGGCTCAAGCTTGGCCCCGGCATCCTGCGCGGTATGGCCGCCGAAATCGGGTCCGACGTGCCGTACCTGCTGCACGGTGGCACCGCCCGCATCGAAGGCCGTGGCGAGGTGGTGACGCCCCTGGCGCCGATGCGCCCCCACCACTTCGTCATCGTGACCCCAGCACTGCAGGTGCAGAACAAGACCGCAGCGATGTACCAGCGCCTCGAGCCAAGGCACTTCACCCAGGGGCGAGTGACCAAGATTCTGGCCGATGCGGTGCAGCGCGGGCTACCGTTGCGAGAGCCCTGGCAGTTCAATGCGTTCGACGCGGTGGCGTTCAAAGCTCATCCGGAGTTGCACTCGTGGCGGGCTGAACTGGTGCTCGCCTACTTTCGACGCCCCCACCTGTGCGGTGCAGGACCATCGCTGTTTATGCCGGTGGATAGCATGGCGGACGCCGAGGGTTTGGTGGCGCGGCTGCCACTAGCACCCGGCGAGCGAGCCTTCCCCGTGGTGACGGTACCGGCATCCGCCGAGTTCACGTTTAGCGACTGACGATGGCTTACCGCATCCACCTGAGCGTCGATCTCCGCTATCGCCGCAAGATAACCAACAAACGGCTGCGGGAGTGGGCTTCGGCCACACTGATGGCTTTGGGCCAGCCCGATGGCACCGAACTGGAGGTGGCAATAAGCGGCGACGACGAAGTGCAGGAGTTGAACCGCACCTACCGCGGGGTCGACGCCCCCACCGACGTGCTGTCGTTCCCCTACACCGAGATGGCCGCCCCCGCTCCCTACTACGGCGACGACATGCCGGAGCACGACGGCATGGATGGCCCGTTCATTTTGCCCCCGGACTCTGGCGCCATTCTCGGCGAACTGGTGATCTCATACCCCTACGCGGAACGGCAGGCGAAGGTAGCAGGCCATGCAGCGAGCGAGGAACTGGCGCTGCTGCTGGTGCACGGCATCCTCCACCTGGTGGGGCACGACCACGCAGAGCCGGCCGAGCAGGCCCGCATGTGGGCGCAGACCAACGCCATTCTGCTGTCCTTGGGGCTCACCATCCGCCTATAGGCGTGTTTCGGCAGTGCCACCGCACCCCATAGTGATGGACAACGCGTCTATAATTGCGATGCACCCTGTCCGCGAACGGATCCCATGCCCGCTCCCGTCCTTTACCGCAAGTGGCGCCCCCAAACTCTGGCTCAAGTGGTGGGGCAAGAGCACGTCACCCGGACTCTGCTCAACGCCCTCACTGCCGGCAAGCTGGCGCACGCCTATCTGTTCACCGGGCCCCGCGGCACTGGCAAGACCAGCACCGCCCGCATTCTGGCCAAAGCCATCAACTGCCAGGCCAGCGGGCACGGCGAACCCTGCGGCGAGTGCCCCATGTGCCTCTCCATTGCCGACGGCCGTGCGATGGACATCGTGGAGATCGATGCCGCCAGCAACAACAGCGTCGACGACGTGCGCGACCTGCGGGATCGGGTCGGCGCGTCCCCAGCCGAGGCCCGCTACCGCGTGTACATCATCGACGAAGTGCACATGCTCTCCACGGCCGCCTTCAACGCGCTGCTGAAGACGCTGGAGGAGCCACCGCCTCACGTCATCTTCGTGCTGGCCACCACCGAGGTGCACCGCCTGCCGGCCACCATCCTGTCGCGTTGCCAGCGCTACGACTTCCACCGCATCCCCCAGCAGGCGCTCGCCACCCACTTGGCGCATATCTGCCAGGCCGAGGGCTTGGCGTTCGACCCCGAAGCGCTCGACCTCATCGCCCGCACTGCGGCCGGAGGCGCCCGCGACGCGGTCAGTCTGCTGGAACAGGTGGAGGTTGCCTACGGCGGAAACGTGACGCTGGCCGGCGCACAGGAGATGCTCGGCATCACCGGCGACCCCCGCGCCGTGGCGCTGATTCAGAGCGTGGCGCAGCGCGACCTAGCCACCGGTTTCCAGATCATCCAGCACGTGCGCGACGATGGGGTGGCATTACCCCAGTTCGCCAAGGAAGTAGCTGCGCACCTCCGCAACGTCATGCTCATCAAGGCCGAGGTTCCCGGAGCGATCGAGGTCCCCGCCGAGCTGGCCTCGGAGCTGAACACGCTGGCCAAAGCGATGCCACTGGACGTCATCACCGCAGCGCTCAAGCTCTTCGGGCAGCTCGATTTCCGGGCCGACGCTGCTTCGTCGCTCCCGCTGGAACTCGCCTTAGTGGACGCGGTAACACCGGCAGCAGCCCCCGCGCCGGCCGGGGCGACCGCAGCGCCCGCACCCCAGGCGGCGCCGTCATCCATGCAGCGCAGCGTGCGTGATGCCGGGCAGCAAGCGTCACCCGCCCCTTCGCCGACGCGCCAGACACCTATGCCCGAAGCCAGAACAGCACCTCGACCGCCCGAAGGCGCATCGCAATCACAACCGCAGTCCCCACCCCGGGCCGCAGCACCACGCCCCGAGCCGGTCGCTCCTCCGCCGGCCAGCCTGCCGGTTGCGGCGCCGCCCCCCGTGCCCGCGGGCGGCCACTCCATCGACGACGTGCGCGATATCATCCGCCAGTTGCAGATCCCCAACGATAAGTTCATCGGCCCGCTGATCAAGAGCAAGTTCTGCACCGTACAGAAGGTCGATGGCGGAACTATCACCTTGGGTTTCACCAGCAGCTTCAAGGCTCACAAAGATCGCCTGGATCTGGACGCCAACCGCCGCTTGGTGGAACAGGCCCTCAAGGCGGCTTGCGGTGTCGACTATCGCCTGCGGGTCATCCTCGTGGATAATGTCAGCGATGGGCCAAACGAAACGCCAAATGGCGCCAACCCCTCGGACGGGCCTTCGCCCAAGGGCGGTCACTTAGTTCGGGCAGCACTGAACGCCGGGGCACGCCCTCGGCCGACGGAATTCTAAGGAGGTTCACGAATGAACAAGGATCTGATTCGCCAAGCGCAACAGATGCAACAGCGCATGGTCAAGATGCAGGAGGAGCTGGGCAGCGAGAACGTGGAGGCCAGCGTCGGCGGGGGCGTGGTCACCGTCGTATTCAACGGGCATCAGGTCATGCAGTCCATCAAGATTCAGCCGGACGCCATGGATCCCACCGATCCCGGCATGCTGGAAGACTTGGTGATGGCCGCGGTGAACGAAGGTCTGGAGCAGGCTCGCAGCCTTGCCGCCAACAAGATGGGCGCAATCACCGGTGGGCTCAAGCTACCGGGGCTGATGTAACCCACTAATGACCACTGGTTCAACCGCACTCTCCGGGCCAATGGCGCGGTTGATCGAAGAGTTCAGCAAGCTGCCGGGCATCGGCCCCAAGAGTGCCCAACGCTTGGCGTACCACCTGCTGCGCGCCACGCCCGAACAGGCCCAGCTCTTGGCCGACGCCATCACCGAGATGAAGGCCCGCAGCATGCTGTGCGCGGTGTGCCAGAACATCACCGAAGTGTCACCCTGCCCCTTGTGCACCGACACCTCCCGCGACGCGTCCAAGATCTGCGTGGTAGAGGAGCCGCTGGACCTGGTGGCGCTGGAGCGGGCCCGCGGCTACCACGGCTACTATCACGTGCTCCACGGCGTTATCTCGCCGATGGACGGCATCGGTCCCGAGCAGCTCAAGGTCCGTGAGCTGCTCATGCGGCTGAAGGACGAGAGCCCCGTCACTGAAATCATCATGGCCACCAACCCCACGCTGGAAGGTGAAGCGACCGCGATGTACCTGCACCGGCTCATCTCCCCGCTCGGCATCCGGGTCACCCGGCTGGCCCGCGGCCTTCCCGTCGGCGCCGACCTCGAATACGCCGACGACGTCACGCTCTCCCGCGCCATGGAAGGCCGCCAAGAGATCGGGCCATAGGCTCCGGGTATGCAAGCGCAGCACCACGGTAGCTGTTACCTGAGCCCCGTCGAAGGCATCGGCGGCGGGTTCGCCGGCAGCGCCCTCCACATCCAGGCGTTGCGCCCCTCGGCCCTCACCCTAACCCTCTCCCAGAGGGAGAGGGGATCTGTCGGTGGCTGAACATCGCCTCTACCGTACCGAGGCCATCGTGCTGCGCCACACTCGGTCGGGGGAGGCCAGCCGCATCCTCACGCTGCTCACCCCCGGCTACGGCAAGCTGCGCGCCGTGGTGAAGGGCGTGCTGCGACCCACCAGCCACATGGCCGGCCACCTCGAGCCCTTCTGCCGCAGCCGCCTGCTGCTGGCCCACGCCCACGGGCTCGACATCATTACCCAAGCGCAGTTGATCGACAGTCATCCCGGCCTGCGGGAGGATTTGGACAAGACCACTGCCGCCGCCTATGCCGCCGAGCTAGTGGATCGGTTGACGGAAGAAGAGCATGAGAGCCCCGAGCTCTACGGTCTGCTGTGCTACGTGCTCGCCTGGCTGGCCCGTGGCCCCGACCTCGACATGCCTCTGCGCTATCTCGAAACCCAGGCGTTGGCCGTTTCCGGCTACCAGCCGGAACTGCACCGCTGTCAGGCATGCAAGCGGCCGCTCGAGCCGGCCCTCAATGGGTTCAGCCCAGCCGCCGGCGGCACGCTCTGCAGCGCCTGTGCCCCCAACTTCAGCGACGCTCGCCCGCTCACCCTGAACGCCCTGAAGGTGCTCCGGCTGCTGGAGCAGGACGACCTGACACAGCTCCGTCGCCTCAAGCTACCGCAGGGCCTGAGCCGCGAGCTTGAGACGCTGTTGCGCGCGTACGTGCTCTACGTGACCGAGCAGCAAATGCGCTCGCTGGCGTTTCTGGAAACGGTGCGCGAAGCTCCCCCCATACGCCGGCCCGCAACCATCCCTACCGAGGAAGCATGATCCCGATCTCAGACACCAGCCACGCCCGCTACAGTAGTCCTGCTGTGGTGACCATTGGGCTCATCATCGTCAACGTCCTGGTGTTCTTATACCAGGTCACGCTTTCAGACCGCGACCAGATGACCTTCATCTACCAGTTCGCCATGATCCCGGCCGAGTTCCTGACCGGCGTCGACCGGCCCCCCACGAGTCCCTGGGGGGTGACCAGCACCCTGCTGACGTCGATGTTCATGCACGACGGCTGGAGCCACATTATCGGGAACATGGCCTACCTATGGGTGTTCGGCGACAACATCGAGCACACCCTCGGCAAGCCGATGTATCTGGTGTTTTACCTAGTGTGTGGGGTGGCCGCCGCTGCCGCCCACCTCTCGCAAGACGCGCTGTCAACTATCCCCACACTCGGCGCCAGTGGAGCGATCTCGGGGGTACTTGGCGCCTACCTGCTGCTGTACCCCACCAATGGCGTCAACTGCCTGGTGATCTTCGGCTTCTTCATCCGGACCGTCACCTTGCCCGCAGTGATCGTTCTGGGCTTCTGGATCGTGCTGCAGCTCTTCAACGGCCTGATGGCCCCCAGCGTCGGGGGCGGTGGCGTCGCGTACTGGGCGCACATCGGTGGCTTTGTGGCGGGGATGGTGCTGGCGATTCCCATCCGCCTCTTACGCCGGTCGGAGCGTGATTCGTACCGTTGGTGAGGCATGCATCCGGGGTTAGGTAGGGGTTCGATTCATCGAACTGCGTGACTGATCGCCATAGAAACGACGCTGCATTGCCGGAAGCCGGCGCTCGGCGTTCGGGCCGCTTACGCCCGGCGCTCCAGCGTAAACACCGCCAGCGTCTCCAACGCCGCCAAAGCTGGGCCCTCGGGCAGGGTGTGCACCGCCTCCAGCGCCTCATCCACATACCGCTGGGCAACCGCCATCGCTTCGGCCGGCGCGGCCGAGTCGCGCACGGCATCGAGCACCGCCGGCAGCTCCTCGGCGGGCCGCCCCGCTTCGAGGAAGCGCCGGATCGGGTTCTGGCTTCCCGCGTCGGCAATGAACCGGATCGCAGGCAGGGTCACCGTACCCTGCATCAAGTCACCGCCGGCGGGCTTGCCCAGAGTCGCTTCATCGCTCGTCAGGTCCAGCACGTCGTCGGCAATCTGGAAAGCCATCCCGAGCTTGTAGCCATACTCACCCAACGCTTGGGCTGCCGCTTCCGGAGCGCCGCTCAAATAGGCGCCTGATTCGGTGGCCAGCGCAAACAGCGACGCCGTCTTGCCGCCGATGCGGCGGAAGTACTCGTCCTCGCTGACCCGCCAGTCGTGCGCCCGGTAGTGCTGCGACAGCTCGCCGCTGCAAATGGTCCCCAGGGTTTGGGCGAACTGACGCATGGCGCGAACGTGCGCGGTGCGCGACACCATTTCGGCCGACGCCGCGAACATGTAGTCGCCAAACAGCACGGCGGTGTTGGCGTCCCATACGGTGTGGACGGTGCTGAGCCCGCGCCGCAACGCCGCCTTGTCCAGCGTGTCATCGTGGATCAGGGTTGCGGTATGCAGCAGCTCGACGGAGGCCGCCATCGGGACCAACTGCGGCAGGTTGTAATCGAAGATCTTGCCCGACAGCAGCGTAAGTGCCGGCCGCAGCCGTTTGCCCGAGGCGCCGAGCACGTGCTTCACCAAAAGCGCGAGCCATTCGAACTCGACTTCCGAGACCCGCTGCATCGTCTCTTCCACCAGCGGCAGGTCGGCCGCCACCGGTTCGAAGATAGCAGCGGTGTCCACGGCCATCAGCGCACACCCCGCATTCGCCGAGCCTGGAACCCGAATAGGACCTCGGCGTTGCGGTCCACCTGCAGCGACACCTCCGCAGGCGTCATCTCGCGCAGTTCCGCTAAGCGCTGCACCACGGCCACCACGTTGCTCGGAGCGTTGCGCTGCCCTCGCTGCCCCTGTGGCGGAAGGTAGGGCGCATCGGTCTCGGTGAGCAGCCGGTCCATCGGCGCCTTCATCGCCACCTGGTGCGTGGCCTTGGCGTTGGGGTAGGTCACGGGGCCCGCCAGACTCAGGTACAATCCGCGTTCGATAAAGAACTCAGCCTGGGTGATGTCCTCGCTGAAGCAGTGCAGCATGCCCAGAGGGCGGCCGCCGTACTCGCCAGCCGCCTCCTCAGCCCACTCGCCCAAGATGTCCCGCATACAGTCGTTCGCGTCGCGGTTATGTACCACTACCGGCAGTGCAAGATCGGCAGCGAGATCCAGCAGTTGGTGAAAGGCCCGGCGCTGCACATCCTGGGGCGAGTGCTCGAAATGAAAGTCGAGGCCGATCTCGCCGATAGCGACGACCTTGGGATGCGCCGCCAGCATGCGCAACTCCACCAGGTCTTCCTGGGTCATCCGGGTGGTCTCGTGCGGATGAAACCCGACCGCGGCCCACACGTTCATATGCCGTTCGGCGAGCTGCAGCACCGCGTGGCTCGACTCCACATCGACACCGGCCGAAAGCATCAGGCGCACACCGGCCGCCTCCGCCTCCTCGATGATCCGGTCAACGTCGCCGATGAACTTCTCGTCGTCCAAGTGCACGTGGCAATCAATCATTGGCCACCACCATCGGCCGGCGCGTACCTGCCTGCCGGGCTGGAAAGGCTCGACCTACAGAGCGGGGGTTGTTCTAACCCCAGGGTCACCCCTCCCTC
>CAXNDA010000038.1:0-10823 GCA_964200875.1 Chloroflexota bacterium
CCACCGCGGCCCGCAGCGCCCGGCCCAGCTCGTAGCAACGCTTGGCGGTGGGTTGCGCCGGCGGGGTGTGCACGTTCACGATGACCGGAATCATCGGCACTTCCCGCTTCGTCAGCATGCGCTCGTACAGGAACCCGAAGCCGTGGGCCATAGCCTTCAGGGTCAGTGAATCCGCCACGTCGAACTCGGCTTCGATCAGGTACTTCAGCACATGAGTGGTGAGGGCTGCGGCAATGGGGTAGTCCCGCTCTTCGCGCCCCCACTGCCAGTTGGTGGCCGCAGCCACGGGATCGGCGCTGACCGGCCGTGGGATATTGCGCCACGTCTCGCCGCGGTACAGCGCGATGGCCGGCCGCAGGTCGTCGTGGATGTATTCCTCTTCGTCGTCGCCCATGAACAAGATCACATCGGGGTCGGCGGCGGCTAGCTCTGCCGTCACCTTGGCGAACGCCGCTTGCGAGGCTTGGTACTTCGCCTGAAACACTTCGGGCGTGACCTGCTGGGCCATGCTGGCCGGCGCCTTTGCCAGCAACTCCTCATAGGTCAGCGGGTTGCCTGAAGTATCCCGCAACCGCCGGCTCTGCTTGTCGCGTTCGCCGATGGTCGGCCACATGTCGGCGGTGGCGGCCATCAGTGGGCTGCGCGATGTGGCTGCGCCAAATACTACCCGTGCCATTAGGCCTCCTGCGTATTCTGGGTGTGATAGCCCTCGGGAACCAATGCCCGCCGCAGCCGGGCCGCCGCCTCGGTGGTTCGGCCCTCGCCGGTGAGGTCATGCGCCTCGTGGACCGCGGCGAATAGCAGTGCGAGGCTTGCTGCTGAATCGGAGGCCGGATCGCTCCGGCGCTCGTTGTCCAGCGCCGTCTCGACGTAGCGCCATAAATCGTCGAGTTCGGCCTCGCGCAGGATCCAGTGACGGCGCTGGTCCGACTTCTCGAGCCGCTCCACCACGGCTAGCAGCGTGTCGTTCGAGAAGTCCTCGATCTCCAACCAGAAGTCGAGGTCTGACGCTGGCATCAGGCGGCCATACCGAAGTTGGTGGCCCACAGCTGCTCCACAGCCGCCATCTCCTCGGCCGTCAGCGCCGGAGCGTCGATTGCCGCGACCATCTCGTCGATGTGGGAGAGCGCGGTGAAACCGCCCAACACCGTGGTGACGCCGGGGTGCGCCAGCAAGAACTGAATGGCCGCCTGCGCGATGGTGCGCTTGCCGGGAACCTCCAGGAAGCGGAGCTTGCGGCCACGTTCCAGCAGCCGCTGGTACGCCTCCATGTTGCGGGTGATGCCGGTGCCCGCCAGTGGGTGCCGGTCTTCGCCACGCAACGCCGAGCTGGTGAGCACGCCACGGGCCATTGGACTGAAGATGGCCGTGCCCACGCCGTGCTGCGCAGCGGTGGTGATGACATCGCCGTTGTCTAGATCGACCTGGAGACCGGCGGGCTTCACCCGGCCGGCGGTGGGATTCAGCAGGTTGTACTGCACGTTCAGCAGCACGAATTCGTGGGTGGCGATGAGCTCGCGGGCCAGATCCACGTCGGGACGTTCGTTGACCAACCCGAAGAAGCGCACCTTCCCGGCGTCTCGCAGCTTCCGCAACCCCTCCAGCGCACCCTTGGGTCCCAGGTACTCCGACATCAGCATCGGCATCCATCCCGTGAAGGTGTCGCCACGCTGGTGGACTGGGCTGTTGTGAATCTCGACGATGTCGACAACATCAAGCTGCAGCCGCTTGAGGCTGGCCTCCACCGAATCGATGACCGCTTGGGCGACGTCCCCGGTCTGTTCGGGGGTCACCTCCACCTTGGTGCAGATGATGGGGTGAGCCTTCGCTGCCTTGAGGGCCGGTCCCAGGTTGGTCTCGGACTGGGTGGTGCCATAGCCGGCGGCGGTATCGAAGTAGGTGATGCCCAGCCCCACGGCGTGGGCTACCGCCGCGGCCTGCTCCTGCGCCGAGCCGGCGATCATCAACCCGGCGTTGTCGCCACAGCCGAATGCGACTTCGGATAGCTGGAGGCCTGTGTTGCCCAGGGGGCGATGGCGCATGCCGTCTCCTTAACTAATGAACAGGATGAGTAGAGCACCGCTAGACCACGGCTCCACCGGAGTCTATGAGGCGGGCCGAGCAGTGTCAACTTCAACGATTGGCCGATCGCCCTTCTGCTCGTCACCATTTGGGCTGAGGCCAAGTCGCTGGCATTGGTGTATTATGCCAGCATCTACAAACGCGCACTACGCGAGGCTTGTTGCCGGAGCAGAGCACGGGCCAAGGGCTTCTCGTAGTGCTAGTCATCACAGGAGGTTTCCGATGTTGACGGCTGCCGATAACGAGTATCTGTGCCGGGTGGGACCCGGCACCCCGATGGGTACCCTTATGCGCCGGTTCTGGATGCCGGCGATCATCAGCTCCGAGCTGCCCGAGCCCGACTGCGCTCCCGTCCGTGTTCGCCTGTTGAGTGAAGACCTGGTGGCATGGCGCAACACCGACGGTTCGGTCGGCGTGATGCAGAATTCCTGCCCCCACCGCGGCGCCAGCCTGTTCTTCGGCCGTAATGAAGAGAACGGCCTGCGCTGCGTGTACCACGGCTGGAAGTTCGACAACGAGGGCCAGTGCGTTGATATGCCCAACGAGCCTGCCGAAAGCAACTTCAAGCATAAGATCAAGGCCGCAGCCTACCCAACCGAAGAGGCGGGCGGCGTGGTGTGGATCTACATGGGCCCGCTGGAGGCCAAACCCACGCTGCCACGCCCCGAGTGGACATTGGTGCCGGCAAACCAGCGAGTGGTGACCCACTACATTCAAGAGAACAACTTTGTGCAGGGCATCGAGGGTGGCATCGACAGTAGCCACGTCTCGTTCCTCCACAGCACCGTCGCCTCCCACCGTGGCGGCGAGACCGATGGGTACCGCCTGATGATGGCGAGCGACAAGGCGCCGGAGTTCCGGGTGGCCGAAACCGACTTCGGCCTGATGATCGGCGCTCGCCGCCGGGTTGAGGAGAAGCGGGATTACTGGCGTGTCACCCCGTTCTCGCTGCCGTTCTACACCGTCATCCCCGGCACCCCGAACGTCGACCGGCCCTTCAGCGGCCACGGTTGGGTACCCATCGACGACGAGAACTGCTGGCTCATCACCTACTCCTGGCACCCCAGCCGGCCGATGAGTGACTTCGGCGAGAACCCTGGGCACAATGCCCACTACGTGCCCAAGCAGGAGAAGGACGCGCATCGCCCTCGCCAGAGCCGGGACAACGACTACGAGATCGATCGCGAGGATCAGAAGAACAAGACCTACACCGGCATCACCAACGGCTCGATTCAAGACCGCGGCATCCAGGAGACCATGGGCGCGATCTACAATCGCACCGTGGAGCACCTGGGCAGCGCCGATACCGCCATCATCATGATGCGGCGGCTGCTGATGAGGCTCGCTCGCGAGCTGCAGGCGGGCCAGGAGCCCTACGCCGCCAGGCACGGCGAGCTGCTCACGGTGCGTTCAGCCGGCTTCCTGGCCGATGAAGGCGCATCCTTCGTAGAGCTGGCCGACCCGATTATTCGCGCCGGAGCCCGCAGCTAACAGCGTTTGCAGACACACCGGAGGGTTCACCTCCGGTGTGTTTGCATTTGACCGGTGCCCCGCACCGTCTTATTCACACTAGATGAGGAGAACGATGCAGACGCAGTGGAATCCAAGCATACGCCGAGCGGGGGCCCTCATCGCGGCTTTGGCCCTAGTATCGGTTGCCTGCACCGCCCCGGCATCGCCGTCGGCGCCCGGCGGCGCCAGCGACCAAGGCCCGGTGAAGCCCAAGGTAGACCGCGTGGTGATGACGGTAGAGCCGCCCGCCCGTGAAGGCAACGAGGGACGGCATCAGAGCGCCCCGGACAACTGGCAACTCAAGCCCGGCTACGAGTACCTGCTGGGCATGGCCTCAGACGAAGGCAAGATTATCCCCGAGCTGGCAACCGATTGGACGGTTCTGCCCGACGGCAAGTCCATCCGGTTCAATCTGCGCAAGGGTGTGCAGTTTCACAAGGGCTACGGCGAATTTACCGCCAAGGATCTCATCCCCACCTGGAAGGAGATCACTAAAGACGACTCGCTGGCGGGTGCATCACCCTTCTGGCGGCTCGCGCTGCAGGACATCGAGGTGGTCAACGACTACCAGGCGATCTACCACCTGAAGCGCCCCGACGGCAACGTCATCTCCAGCATCTCCCGGTTCCGCGGCGGCATGGAGATCTTCAGCAAGGCCGATTTCGAGAAAAACGGCCCCGCCGAAGAGCTGCTGCGGGGGCCCACAGCGGGTACGGGTCCCTATCAGTATGCTGATCGGAAGCAGGGTCAGTACCTCCGCTACGAGCGGGTGCCCAACCCCCACTGGCGAGCTACGCCGGATTTCCCCGAGTTTGAGTTCCGGTTTGCCAAGGAAGCCTCGACCCGGTTCGCCGCGCTGCTGGCCGGCGAGGTGCACATTGCCGACCTGCCGCTGGACCTGCGGGCACAGGGGAAGGCGCGTGGGCTCAAGGGTGTGTTCGCCAAGGACTCTGCCTTGCGAACCTCCATGCACATCTACGGGGCCTACCTGAACGACATGCGGGAACGCACCCCAACGCCCGACGACACCAAGGGCTGGATGTTCCCCGAGAGTCCGATGATGGACGTGCGGGTACGCCGGGCGCTGAGCAAGGCCATCGACCGCGATGCGCTGAATAAGGCCTTCTTCGGTGGCGAGGGCAAAGTGATGTTCAATGCCCACTTCAGCCCGACCCGACCCGGCTGGAACCCAACCTGGGAGGCGCGGTACAAAGAGCAATACGGCTACGATCCGGAAGCCGCCCGTAAACTGCTGGCCGACGCCGGCTATGGCCCCTCGAAGCCGATGCCCATCAACATCGAGCTGCAGAAGCCCTACGGCTACACCGGTGGCGAGGACGTTGCTGAGGCCATCGCCGCCATGTGGCGCGCGGTCGGCATTCAGCCGCAGCTTGTCTCACGCGACCCCACCGACCACGCGAATCAGCGGCGCCAGTTCAAGCTGAACAATCACGTGGTGCTGAACGGCACCGGGTCCGACCAGTGGACCGGCATCACCACCTACGGCAGCACCCAGGGCTCGCGCCCAGGCGGCGTGGAATTGCCGGAGGCCAACAAGCTGTTGGACCAGATTGCCAACACGCTAGATGAGAAGAAGCAGGACGAGGTCTGGCGACAGGTGGGCGAGATCGTCTACACCCAGCACAAGGAGATTCCCCTGTTCTGGCTGCCGATCGAAGCCATCGTCGACCCGAAGATCGTCGCCGACTGGACCTTCCCTGGCTCAGCCACGGGCAGCTGGACCCACGTAGAGAACATCAAGGCCGCTCGCTAAGCCGCCAACTGTAGCGCTAAGGCAAAGCCCCCGGGGATTTCCCGGGGGCTTTGCGGTACCACAAGGCACAATCGCAGAGTGGCAGGGGCTTGGCCGATGGCGCCTGAGGACGTGACGCCCTGCGCAAGGCTTAGCCGCCAGGAACCGGCTCGGCCGTTGCGCGCACCGGCGTGGGGCGCTTGAGACCTGTGTACAACAGGAACGACAGGGTATATCCGACGGCAACTGGAATCAGCGCGCCCGAGTAGCTCCCGGTGCTGTCGAACACCCAGCCCATCCAGGTGGCCGCCGGCAATGACAGCGGGCTGGAGATGAGGTTCACCATGCCCCGCAACGTGGCGTAATTACGCCGCCCATAGTAGTCGCCGATGAGGCCCCAAGCCACCAAGTTCCCACCCTCACCGCAGGCAAACAGCAGCGCGAACAGCACCCCGACCCAAGCGCTGTCTTGCGGCCCGAACAGCAGCACTGCCACCGCGCCCACACCGCCCAGCGCAGCCAAGGAAGGCACCCGGGTCATGGACCAGCGGTCACCCAGCCACGCGCCCACCAGCCGCGCCGGTATTTGTCCGATTGCCAGCACCGCCACCAGCACTCCGGCGTCCTGCTCGCCCAGGCCTTTCCAGACCAACAACGGCACGAAGTGGATCTGCAGCGCCGACTTGCCAAACAGCCGCACGCCCACGGCAATCGCCATCCGCCAGAACGGCATGGTGTGCAGCGCCTGCTTCACCGTGAAGTCGTTGCTGACAGGTGCGACTTTGGGGCGGGACGCATCCACCGGTGGTTCAGCGTCGCCGTCTCGCCGCAGGCCGATGGCCTCGGGGCTGTTATGCAAAAGCAACGTGCAGGGCAGGATGACGGCTGGGATCAGCAGGCCGGACCACAGCGCGGTTTCGCGCCAGCCCTGGTTCAGCACCATGAGCGTGACCACGGGCGTCAGCAGTGCACCACCGAACTCGCCGCCCAGGAAACCTATCGTCATGGCCATCGAGCGGTGGCGGGCGAACCACTGATTCATGATGGCCAGGCACGAATGATGAATACCGGCCGATACTCCGACACCCAGCAGGCCGACGAACACCAGCAGGAAGCTCACGAACTCCTGCGTGGTGGCCAACAGCGCGAAGCCCACGCCCGCCAGCGTGACGCCGGCCCGCATCATGAACCGGGGGCCAAGGCGATCCACCAGATAGCCGACGATGGGCCCATCCACGCCGCCCTCGAACGCGCGCACGGTGAACGCAAACGAAAGCTGGGCACGCGACAGGCCGAGGTCGCGGGTCAGGGGCAGGAAGTACACGGCCAGCCCGTGGCTGTAGAGGCCGCCGATCATGAAGTAACCCACGAAACACACGGCCACGATCCACCAGCCATAGAACACACGGCCCAGCCGGCGGGGCAGACCCAACAGGCCGCGGCGGGGCTCAGGTGTTGATGATGGCGGGGTGGTGCTCATAAGCCCCGTGAGTGTACCACTGGCCTGATCGCGCCGGTGTGGCCCTGCAAGGCGCTCAGACTGCCAGCCGGCGCAGCCCGGCGCCGATCAGATCAACGGCGATGACCAACAACACATACACCATCAGGATGAGCGCGATATCGGTGTAGTGAAAGTAGCTCATGGCCAGCCGGAACTCGCGGCCCAGGCCCCCGGCGCTCACGAAGCCCACCACGATTGTCGTGCGGATAATCACTTCCCACCGGTACACCACGTAGGTCAGGAACTGTGGCAGCACCTGAGGCAATACGCCGTACAGCACCACCTGGGCTGAGGAGGCGCCGCTGGTACGCAGCGCTTGTATTGGGCGAGGGTTGAGGTCTTCAACCACCTCGGCGCACAGCTTGCCGACAATGCCCAGGTTATGGATGCCCAGGGCCAGCGCGCCCGGCAAAATACCGAGAGCGAACACGAACAGCAGCAGCATGGCCCACACCAACTCCGGAATGCCCCTGGTCAGGATGTACATTGCACGCACCAACCAGTAGGTGACGCGGCCAGCCCAGGTGGGACTGCCGAGCAGCAACACCCCGGTCGCTGCGGTGCGCGCCGCCGGAAGCACCGTGCACAGCATCCCGACGCCGGCCAGCGCAATCGCCAGCACGCTCATTGCGAGCGTCTCGATGGCTAAGCCGGCCATGACCACCCAGCGGTCCCATTGCAGGTAGGCCGGTACCAGCGCTTCCCCCGAACGGGTGCGCGCTATCGTGCCGTCCTCGGCCAGGCCGACAAACCCCCGCAGGAAGCGCAGCGCTTGGTCGAAGCTGTCACCACCCGCCATGGCTCCTGCCTGCCCACCGCCCGCCAGGATGAACCACCAACTGGCGGCCACCAGCACAGCCGTAACGCCAAGCGACGCCCGCAGGAATCCGCTTGCCGGGGATTGGACCGGCGTGCCAGTGGCCGGAGCCGTGACGAGGTTCACTGGGTGAGCCTGCGCCGAACCTGGCTGCTCCAAGTGTCGACTGCGAGAATGAGCGCCACCAGCACCAGCAGGTAGGTGGCAACCCGCCCGAACAGCAGGTCATCCAGTGCTATCTGAATCTGAAACCCCAGCCCGCCGAGGCCGACAAAGCTGAGGATCGCTGCCGACCGCAGACCGCATTCGAATCGGTAAAAGGTGTAGGAGATCATATCGGGCAGCGCCAGGGGTATGCGGGCGTACAGGAAGGTGATGGCCAGTCCGGCGCCGGTGGTCTGCAGTGCGGTCACCGGCTGCGGTGGCACGTCGTTCAGCAGGTCGGCGTAGATTCGGCCGAGGATACCGGCGTAGGGGATGGCCAACGCTGCGATTGCGGCCACCGGCGAAAGGCCCAGTGCCGCAACGAACAGCCACGCCCACACCAGCTCGTGAATCGCTCGCAGCAGGCCCAGGCTGCCCCTGGCCAGCACCATGGTCACGCGCCGCAACACGGGGTTACGGACGAGCGTTCCGGACGCCAAGGCCCCCAGTGGAAGCGCCATCGCTAACGCGACGGTCATGCCCGTTACTGCATACGCTATGGTCTGCCAGGCGGCAGCTGCCGCTTTTCCCAGCACCTCGGGCGCCAGGTCGGGCTTCAGCATACCCCCGAGCACTTGCCCCACCATAGCCACACCGCCCGGGCGCACCAGGTCATCGCCCCAGGGCACACGCAGCAGGGACAAGAGAACCGCGGCGCAAAGCAGTACCGTGAGCGCCCCGCGGCCGTGAGCCAAGGCCGGAAGATCCCGCTGGCGCAGCGGCGCGCCGGCCCCAAACCGGCCTTCGTTGCCGGCGCTAGTGGCCAACGGCCTCGCCCACCAGCGGCATGGTCTGCTGGTCCAAGACGTACAGGTCAGCGAGGTGGTGTTGTTGTACCGCGTGGGCTGGAAGGTCAAACGCCAGTTCCCCCAGCCGCAGGCCGATCACCCGTTGGAAGTGCGCCAGCGCTAGGGGCACTGAATGCAGGCTGGCCACCAGCGTGTGCTGCCCCTCGCCCGCCACCTGCACCAGCAGGCGCACGATGTCCTCGGCTCGTGCCGGATCCACCGACGACACCGGCTCGTCGGCCAGAATCGCTCGCGGATTCTGCAGCAGCAAGCGTGCCAGCGCCACCCGCTGCTGCTCTCCCCCCGACAGTCGGGACGTGCGTTCGTACAGCTTTGCGCCGATCCCCACGCGTTCGAGTGCTTCGAACGCCTGCTGGCGCTCTTGGGGGAAGGCCAGGGAGAACAGGGCTTTGAAGAAGCCCCATTCCCCCAAGCGCCCAGCCAGCACGTTGTGGAGCACCGATAGGGTGGGCACCAAGTCGTATTGCTGATGCATGAGACCAGCCAGCCGTGAAAGCTCGCGCCCGTGCGGGATCGACCTGGCGTTGCGCCCGGCAATGGCCAGCACGCCCCGGTCGGGTTGCACCACTCCTGCGAGGAGGTGCAGCAGCGTGGTCTTGCCGCTGCCGCTCGGCCCGACGATAGCGACGGTCTCGCCATCAGCGATCGTCAAGTCAAGCGGCACCAGCGCCACGTGCGAGCCGTAGCGTTTGGTCACCCCGATAAGTTCGAACACTCGGGCTACTTCAGAATGCCGAGCTTGGCGGCCACGTCTTCAATGGCCTTGTAGTTCTCGTTCTTGGTCGGCACGAACTTGTCGGTGGCGAACAGCTCGAGCAACCGCTTCTCGTCGGCGCCCATGGCGGCGTTCAGGTCGGTAAGGGCCTTGAGCAGCTTGGCCTCGGTGCCCGCGCCGTAGACTTTATCGAGGTCTGGATGGGTGGCCCAGTGGTAGTCGTAGTACGCCGGCGATGTCTGCATCACGCGGGCTTTGGTGGTATCCACCTTGCCGTCCTTCACCGCCGACTGCCAGACGGCCTCGTTCAGCGCGCCGGCCTGGAATGCACCGGTCTCCACCAGCTTATAGGTCTTATCGTGCGATCCGGAGAAGCTGACAGCGCCCTTCAAGTCCTTCTCGGCGTCGACACCCGCCTGCAGCATGAAGTACCGCGGCATCAGGTGACCGGAGGTCGAACTCTCGCTGCCGAAGGTGAAGGTCAGGCCCTTCAGGTCCTTAAGCTCCTGCGCCTTCACTTCGGAGTTCACCACGAACACACTGTGGAACTCGGCGTCGCGCGGGCGTTGCAGCGCTGCTTTTGCGCCGGGCACCTGTGACCAGCCCTGCACGCCGGTCAGGCCGCCGAACCACACCAACTTCACATCGCCGCGTTTGAACGCCGTGACGATGGCTGCGTAGTCGGTGGATGGCGCGTACTTCACCTCCAGCCCGGTGGCTTTGCTGAGGTACTTCGCGGTAAGCCCGAAGATCTCCTCCAGGGTTGAGGCACTCTGGTCCGGGATGCCGCCGATCAACAGCGGAGGCTTGGCCGCCGGCTGCGCTGCGCCATTCGGCGCCGTGGGTGCGGGGGCGGCCGGCGCGCACGCCCAAACGGTCAAGCTTGCAAGTGCGAGCAGGAACACGGAAAAACGGTGCAACAGAACTCGAGGCAAAGTGAACTCCTTAGAAGGCGTGTAGATGCACATGGGAACCCAGGTCCAAGCGTCGCCGGTGGACGTGGCGTTAGGCCCCAGAGCGATTTGATGCGACACCTGAATGCGCTCGGCCGACAGGCGCAAGCGACATGGGTGGTTAGCGGGCGCCGCCGATACCGGGGCTTCTAAGCCCCGTGCTGGTAAAGGGACCGGCGCCCATGATTTGGTGTACTTCCCAGTCAATGAGATCGAAGGTAGCGTGACCGGCCACAGTGAACGGGTCACCCGCTGCAATCCGCTCAGCTGCGGCTCGAGATTCTGCGTGAATAAGGTAAATGCCGACACGATCGCCGGCAGGGGTCTTGCCCGGACCTGACATCACGATGCTGCCTGCCTCGTGCTGGGTTTGCATCCAGGCTAAGTGCTCATCCACCGTTGTCGTCCACTGCTCCCGCGGTTGCAGCGCGCTACGCAGACAGATGAACCACATGACGCCCCCTAAGGTCTAAAACA
>CAXNDA010000039.1:0-10713 GCA_964200875.1 Chloroflexota bacterium
GCCTGCGGTACGGCGTGGGCCTGGGCTGGAACGCGGTGGAGTACGAGGCGCTGAACGAGGACTTCCACAACCGCGGCAAGCGGCTGGAGGAGCAGCTCGCGGTGATGCGCGCGCTCTGGACCGAGCCGCTGGTCACGTTCCAAGGGGCGTTCCACACCGTCACCGACGCCGGCATCAACCCGCTGCCCATCCAGCGACCGATACCGGTGTGGATCGGCGGCGGTGCGGTGGACGCCTCCTTCGGCCGGATCGCTCGCATCGGGGACGGTTGGTTCCCGCAGGTGCCGGCTACGGGGGCCAAGGAGGCGGTGGAGCGCATGCACGGCCTGGTGCGCGACGCCGGCCGCGATGTGGCGGCGTTCGGGATCGAGGGCAGCGTTAACGCGAGCCTGGGCGGGCCGCAAGAATGGGCGGAAGCCGTCGACCTGTGGCGCGCCGCCGGAGCCAGCCATCTGGCCTTCACCACGCTCAACGCCAAGCTCCCGACGTTGGCGGCTCACCTCGACGCGCTACGTCAATTCGCCGAGGTGGTGGACCCGCGGGCGGACTGAGGCCCCGCAATGTCCGTTCTTGGAGTCAGAGGGAGGGGCTAAGGGTGCTCATGTCCCGGTGAATGCCCACCGGAGCCCTCACCCTAACCCTCTCCCAAAGGGAGAGGGGACCGGAGGTTAAGCCGGTCGGACGATGTTGACCTGGTGCCCCTTCACCTCGACGATCCACCGGGTGTCGGTGAGTTCGCGGGGGTCGCGCACGTCGTAGGCGCTGAACACCAGGTCGGCCTCGCGCCCGGCCAGCGTGCGTTGCAGCTCTTCGCCTTCCTCCGCGAAGCCGATACGCAAGCGGGTGATTGGCACGCCACCGACCGTCCGCCCGGTCCACACGCTGACCACGGTGCCGATGTGCAGGCCGTCGGGCAGGCTCATGGGTGGGGTTGGGTGGCGGTGTGGTGGTCCATGACGTCCGGGTCGCGGGGTTGGGGGGCGCAGGCAACGGGTGGGAAGGGATTCGGGTGCGCGGCGGAATTCGACAGCGTGCCTGCGCTCTGCTTATGCCGTTCGTGGTGCGCTCGTCGAACCACCCTACCGCTGGCTTCAACGAGACGAAGGTGGACGACATTCGCGGCCAGCCCTTTGTCCCGAAAGCTCCGGTTGGCTGAAGGTGCGCGACACCCTCTCTATAATCTCTCCCTCCGAGGGCGAGATGGGTTGGCCACGGCGAGTGGGTTTGGGGAGCGTTGGCGCTGTGCCGCGGGTTGGCGGGCCAAGCCCCGCGGTGGTTGAGGCCTGAATGCGAACGATAGCGGGCTGAGGGCTGGTGGGAGCACGCTGGTGCTCATCGAACGGGGCACAGCAACAGCGACTCGGACAGCCCCTCTCTCCCTCGGAGGGAGAGAGCCGGAGAGAGGGTGCCGCGCACCGCTCACCAACTGGCGGCGCTGCCCCGAGGGCCTTCACCCTACGACCCTTCGCCGACATCAGGCCGGAGGCCGGCTTCCGGCCGACGCCGCGGGCTCCGGGGTCTGCCGCAGCCGCTCCAGCAGCCACATGCGTGCCAGCGTGGTGGGGCCAACTCCGGCCTCGCGGGCGATGCGCCGCAGCGCCTCCCACTTCTCGGCGGGCAGTCGCACCGGTACTACCTTGTCCAGCGGCCGCTTCACCTCCAGCTCCACCACCTCGTCGGCGTCCTCCCAGGCGGTGTGCTGCTCCAGCCGCGCGACCTCTTTCTCGATGTCGGTCATGGCCTAGCCCCCAATCACGCGGCGGTAGAGCCGCTGCTCGGTCTGATTCATGTCACGCGCGGTAACCACCCGCCACACGCCGCCACCCACTTCGGCCAGCACCACCAGCAGGTAGCGGCCCGCTTCGGTCTGGCTGAACACCTTGTATAACCCCAGCCTGCCCCGCCGCACGTGCCGCCGCTCACTGAAGCAAGCCTCCTCGACCTCGTACCACTCGACGCCGTGCTTCGACTCGATCTTGTCGAGGATGTGGTCGGCGATCTCCAGCGCTTCGATCAGGGGCATGGCTGCTAGTCCATGTATACAACTTGTATACCATTTCGTGCAAGCGCACAAAGCTCGGCAACACTACTGACAGTGTGCAGACGGAGTCTCGGCGCATGTAGGCGTAGAGTTAGCAACGACCGTTCGGGCTGAGGGAACCCCATCCCTCGCGGAGGATACCCTTGGGTCATTCAGTTCTGAGGCAAGTCATTTGACCAAGGACTCTACTACTTGTAGGGTGAGCGACTTGCGTCCCACTTCCGTGGATGCACGAGGATCCGTGAGGTCATTGTGCCACGGCACCCGAAGCTCATAAGCGATCCCGCGCTGAACCCAGCGGGCCTGGGACTCTAGTGGGTATTGAGAGGTAGCAGCACGCATCAGGTATCCGACGTTCGTGCCGCGCACGGACACAGTCTCAAGATTCTGTGGGATAGCGTCCCTGTCAGAGGCCATCCTCTGGGTGAGGATTAACCCATTTCGCGGCCTGGGTGTGACGTTCCGCAACGGATACTGCGCCTCAACCCGCTTGGGTAGTGCTCCTGCAAACACGGCGATCATCGGATTTGGGTCAACCTCATCCGGAACGTACGAGGGCAAGAGCCAATCGAAACCAAGCAGTGATCGCGCCTCGTCATCAGTGACCATCCGGTACCGTCCCGAACTATCCTCAAACGCGAGGACCTGCTCTCCCGAACGGGACGTCACTTCCCCTTGGCATCCGGATGCCAGGAGTACGGCTGCGGTCAGCTGTGCTATGCGGAGCCATAAAGGACTCATCGCCTACGTCGTCAGCCTCCTATACAGCGCCGGCAGGCGGCGGGGCAGCGCCTCCAGGTTGCTCACCATCTCGTAGCCCATGTCGCCGCACATCTGCTTCAGGTAGTCGTGCCCCTCTTTGTCGATGGAGACGACGAAGGGCGTGATGCCGCGGGCGCGGGCTTCTTGGAACGCTGCCTTGGTGTCGTGCACTGCGTACTCGTTCTCGCCGTCGGTGTAGCGTTGCATGGTGCTGCCCGTGGCGTCGTAGCCGTATTCGCCGTAGTCCTTGTCTTGCGGGCGGCCGTCGGTCAGCAGCAGCAGCAGCTTGGTCTGCGCCTGCGCGGCGGCCAGCTTGGCCACTGCGTGGCGCACGGCCGGGCCGATGCGGGTGCCCTGCAACGGCACAATGCTGTCGATGCGAGCCTTCACCTGGGGCGAGGCCATCTCGTCCGGCTCCTTCAGCGTGTAGAACCGCACCTCGCCCCGGCCAGCGCTGGAGAAGCCGTAGATGCCGTAGGGGTCGCCCAGCCGGTCCAGCGCCTCAATGAGCAGCACCAGCGCCTCTTTCTCCAGCTCGATGATGCGCTTGGTGGCGGTGCTGTGGCTCAGCTCCGGCGGCATGCCGGGCGACGCCTCCTGAATGTAGCGGGCCGAGTAATAGCGAATGTCCTCGTCCACCCGCTCGCCGGTGCTGAAGCTCATGTCCAACAGCACGCTCACCACCACGCTGCGCTCGGTGCTGCGCCGCCGCCAGTAGATCTTGTCGGTGTAGCCGTTGCCCGAGCGTTTGTCGATGACCGATTCCACCAGTGCATCGAGGTCGAAGTCCTCGCCGTCCAGCAGGCGCTTCACCGGGGCCATGCCCTGGGGCCGCAGCATCTCGAACTGGCGGCGCACCTGCAGCACCAGGCCGGGGTGCTCTTGCACCGTCTTCTGATAGAACTCTCCCTTGCCCTCGGCCAGCTTCTGTTCCAGCACCCGGCACCAGCGCGGCCGGTAGCCGCCGATGCGGTAGTCCCACTCGTCGTAGAAGCTGACGGTGCCGGCGTCTTCGGTGATGCTATCGAACACCGAGGGCGAGCGGTTGCGTAGGGAACGGGCGTCGGGTATCGCCTTCTCGGGGTCCACGCTGAACAGCGTCGACTCAGGCTTCTGGTCGTCGTCCAGCAGCACCTGCGGCGTCTTGGGGCGGCCGTCTGCCTCCTCCCGCTCCCGCATCTCGTCGGCCACCTGCTGAATGATGCGCTGGATGTCCTCAAAGGCATTCTGCTCGGCTCGCTGCTGCATCTCCATCAAGTTTTGCATCTGCTCGGGCTGTGGTTCGGCGTGATGGTCCACCGACTGTGGGCTGTGGTACGGCGACTCCGGCTCGTCCCAGGTCATCATCTCGGGCGGCACAATGCCCTCGCCCTCGGCCTTGTTCACCCGATGGAACTCGGCAATCAACTCCGTCACATCGTCCGTCGCCGGGTCGTAGTGCGCCGTCGCCGGGTCGATTGCCACCCACTCACTGCGGGGGATGATGTCGGTGGGCAGGTTGGGCACCGCCCGCATCAGGATGTACAGCCGCAGAGCGGCCTCGGCGGCGTCTTCCACCGTGGTGCTATCACCGTAGCGGCTGCGCCCTGCCAGCAGGTCGACGATGCCCAGAGCCTGGCGTACGCGGTCGACGAAGGCGCGCGGCGCCTCCAGCCGGCGTTCGGGGTCCAGGCTGTGGCGAATCAGTTGCTCGATAACGAACTCGCGCAGGGGCAGCAACGCCGCGTCAGGCCGCCGGTCGAGGGTGTGACGCTGCACCGTGCCGTAGGCCGGGCGGATGCCGCGGTACTCGCCCAGCATACGGGCGTCGATGCGCGCGTCCTCGGCGATGGAGAACAGATCGTGCACCAGCCGTTGGTGCCGGAACAGCGTGAAGTAGCGGTCGAGCGGCGTCGGGAAGAGGGACGGGCTGGTAGCGCCGCTCTCCACCTCGGTGCGAACGGTGGAGAACACCGCCCCGGTCGTGGCGAACTCGAAGGCGTAGGTGCCGAAGGTGAAGTGGCCGGTCTGGTGCGCCACGTTCACCTTGTACACCGAGAAATTCGCCTCCTTGGTGGGCAGGCGATCGACCAGCGGCGCGGCGAACACGGTGGGCATCGGGGTCTCACCGCTGTCCTCGGGCGTCCAGGTGCCCTGGCGCAGCGCCAAGCCCGCGGTGGTGATGAGGTTGACGGCGCGCCCGGTCAGGCCCTGTGCGTACATCCGCAGCACTTCGCGCACCTCTTCCAGCGCAATGCCGGGGGACAAGGCCCGCACGTTCTCCAGCGAGGTGCGCGATAACAGCGAGAAGTAGTTGACCGCCTCCTCCTCGAGTGCTGGCAGCAGGTCGTGGCCGGACTGGTACCAGGCCGGCAGGGCCTCGTCGGCCAGCCGCTCGGCCACGTTCTCGGCGGCGCGGGCCAGCGCGAAGGCGGCGCGGGGCGAGGCGTGCGCTAAGTCCACGGTGAGGTGCAGCATCGCGGCCTTGCGTTGCGGGTCTGGGAGCCGCCGCCACAGGATGGCCTCGTGCAGCAGGTTCATGGCGACGCCGGGGCGGGCCGCTACCAGCGGGTCGATCGCGTCGAACAGCGACGCCAGCTCGGTGGGCGGCAGCTTGGGGAAGAACTCGGCGCAGCACCAGGTTACGGTCTCCAGCACCTGCGGGTGGTGGGCAACCGTGCCCTGCATGATGCGCAGCAGGTGACGCTGCAACGGCGGCCTGAGTTGCCCCAGATTCCGCAGGAGCGAGCTCAGCAGCGCTGCCGTCTCCAGGTGCGACTCCGGGGCATGGCGGAGGGCGATGCGCATGACGCCTGCGCGCACAGTGCGGGGGATGTTGGGGCCGAGGCCGAGTGCAGCCAAGGCCACGTGACCGCCATCCTGGAAGCGGCGGGCGAGGCGGAGCGCGCCGTTGGCCCACTCCAGCATGCCGTTCGGCCCGTAGATCGCGATGGCCTCGGGGGTACGGGCGCACAACTCGGCGGTGGCTTGCGGGCTCAGGAGGTGCAAGGCCGCGACGGCGTCTTCCCATTGGGCCAGAGTGTCGGGCGGGAGCAGGGGCGCGACGGCGGCGAGCGCCGGGTGGTAGGCGGCGGGGATGGGTGGGTGGGTCATGGCGCCGACGCTTCCCCAGTGTTGCTGGCGGCCGAAGCGCGGGCGACCCTCTCCCTACCCTCTGCCTGCCAGGGAGAGGGGTACTGCCCCCGGGGCGAATCGCTCGCCAAGCGCCGGACAGCAGGAGATAAGCGACGGTCGAGGTTAACCCCTCTCTCCCTTGAGGGAGAGAGCCGGAGAGAGGGTGGCCCGCCGCCCGCCTCGAACCAGCCCACGCTATCCCCATCGAGCCGAAGGTGCAGGAGCGTGCGCATTCCTCGCGGTGTGCTCAACGCGGTGGCCGGCTTAGGCGAACACGGTGGACGCCAGCTCGCGCAGCGTGCGCTGCATGTCCGACTCATCGCTGAGGGCCGACACGATGGCGACGTCGCAGGCCCGGCGAGCGGGAATGCCCTGCTTGATGAGACGTCCGGCGTAGATAAGCAGACGGGTGCTGACGCCTTCTTGCAAGCCATGCTCGGTGAGGTTGCGGACCTTCTCGGCAAGCTTCGCCAGATCCAGCGCTGTCGTTGCATCCACACCGCTCTCGTGCTCAATGACTTCGGCCTCGAGCGCGCGCGGAGGGTAGCTGAACTCCAGGGCGATGAAGCGCTGGCGGGTGCTGTGCTTCAGGTCCTTCAGCACACTCTGATAGCCGGGGTTGTAACTGATGACCAGCATAAAGCCGTCGTCGGCCGTCAGCACCTGCCCCAGCTTCTCGATGGGCAGGATGCGGCGGTGGTCGGTGAGCGGGTGGATGAGCACGGTGGTGTCTTTGCGGGCCTCCACCACCTCGTCGAGGTAGCAGATGGCGCCGGCACGCACCGATCGGGTTAGCGGGCCGTCCATCCAGATGGTGCTGTCGCCCTCCAGCAGATAGCGGCCGACCAGATCGCTCGCGGTCAGGTCCTCGTGGCAGGCAACGGTAATCAGCGGCCTGCCCGCAGACTGAGCGCCGTTGTTCGACCCAGCGGAGCGGACGGCGGCGACGTTCCGGCCCAAGCGCCAGGCCATGTGTTCGACGAATCGGGTCTTACCGCAACCGGTCGGTCCCTTCAGCAGCACCGGGATGCGCTCGGCGAACGCGGCCTCAAAAACGTCGATCTCGTCGTGTTGAGGCAGGTAGTACGGCTCCTCGGTGGCGACATACTCCTCCATCGCAAACAGATGCTGGGCTACCTCGGACATAGGCGACTCCTGGCGGGCAGGTCATAGTCTGCCGCTGCGCTTGGACTGGTTAGCACAAGCATAGCGCCTCGGGTCAACCGCGGCCAGAGAGCGTCTGCTGGGAGGCTGGGACTCATGGTCGCCGCCGTGAACGGCGGGCCGAAGGTGCGTCAAACATCCCTTGGAATGGTGGTGCCCCGTACCCCTGGGGCCAAAGTGGCGTACTATGTGCGGCGTAAGCGCAGCAGGTGACCGCCATGGCCTTTTCCCAAAACGTCCGTACCCGCAACCTGTTCTGGATCAACGCCTCCACCTTTTCGTGGAACCTGGGGTTGGGCGCCTCGATCCCGGTGGTGCCGTTGCTGGCCTACCAGTTCGTGCCCGACCTCGCTCTCGCTGGCTTGGTGGTTGCCATCGGCGGCGCGGCGCGCCTGTTCAGCGGCTACTTCACCGGCCCGCTGGTCGACCGTTTCGGGAGGCTTGGGGTCGTCCGTATCGGCGTCTTCATCCGCATGGTCTTCTCGTTCATGGAGGGACTCTCTGGCGGGTACCTTGAACTGGTGACCTATCGGTTCTTCTCCAGCATGGGTACCTCCGTGTACGGCACCGGGGTTACCGTGATGATGGCCGACATGGCGACCAGCCGGGATCGTGGCCGTCTGGCCGGGGGCCGCACCAGCCTGGCCCAGTTGGGCAACGTGTTCGGCCCCGCGGTCGGCGCCGCACTGTGGGCCGCCACCGGCGATCTGCGCACCCCCTTCCTGTTCAATGGCTGCACCAAGCTGGTGTGCATGCTCATCTTTCTGTTCTGCGTCAAAGAGACGCAGGGTTACCAGAAGGAGGACGAAGCCGCCGCGCAGGCCGCTGCTGCGCCTGCGCCCAAGCCCGTGCCTGTCGCCGCGCAAGCTGCCGCCTCGGTGGCTTCGACTGCGGCAACGCCCGCCCACGAGTTTGGCCTGCGTGACATGTTGCTTACTGGACCGTTTTTCCTAACGATGTTCGCGGCGTTCGCCGCGGCACTCTTCCAGCAGGGTGTGCAAAATACGGTGCTAGCGGTGTTCCTCAAGGAGGTGTTGGAGCGCGACAAGGAGCAGATAGGCGTCGTGCTTACCTGCATCAGCCTGGGGCAGCTCCTCATCGGCTTCCCGGTGGGGTGGATGGTGGACCGCTGGGGCGTTCGCTCCGGCTTGCTGCCTGGCAGCATCCTGGCCTCGGCCACGCTGGCCTACCTGGCGTTCACCGCCGACGCCAGCATTCCCTGGGCGCTGGTGATGGGGGCCGGCTACGGCATGGTGGCCGTCACTGCTTCGGCCTATGCCATGGACATTGCGCCGTCCCACGCCCGCGGCCACTTCTTCGGTATCAATCAGGGCGCGGTCAGCGGCGCTAACCTGGCCGGCCCGCTCATCCTTGGCTTCTTCATCGACCACTTCGGCTACGGCTGGGGCTTCGGCGTCATCGCCCTGCTCATCGCTGCGGTCGCCCCCATGAGCCTGGTTTGGGTGCGGGACGTGCGAGCGCGGCGGGAGGCGGGAGCGGAGCAGCGACGGTAGTTGTGGATGTTGTATAGTACGTCATGAGTACGGAGTCGTGGCGGGTCATCCTCTACACAGATCGGACTGGAGCCCTGACTGTCACGAGGGAGATCGCAGAGGCGCCGCCGAAGGACGGTGCGCGAATCCTTCGTTTTCTGCGCCTCCTGGAAGCGTCAGGGCTCTTGCTACGGGGTCAGTACGTCCGGCACATCCGAGGGAAGCTGTTCGAGCTTCGCCCGGAACCCTGGCGGGTGCTCTATTTCGCCGCCGATGGCCAGACGTTCGTTGCGCTCCACTGTTTCCGCAAGAAGACGCAGCGCACTCCCCTATCTGAGATTGCTCTGGCAGAGGCAAGAATGATCGAGTACCTCGAAAGGACCAACCAATGACGACGGGTCAGCTCCCCGGTCAAACTCTGGACGAAGCACTCGAATACCTCAGTCGCGACCCCGAATTCAAAGCTGAGTATGACCGGCTGGGGCCCGAGTTCGAGCTCCGCCAGGCGCTCATCGAGCTTCGGCACGCTGCCAAGCTCTCGCAGCAGCAGGTCGCCGAGCGCGTCGGCACCACACGGGAGTACATCAGCGCACTGGAGCGCGGCCCCTCGAATATGAGCCTAGGTTATCTCGTGCGGCTGCTCGACGCTCTCGGCGCCGACGTAGACATCCGCATCCGCCGGCGCGGGCTGAAGTCTCGGGCGGCGCTCACACAAATCGCGTTACCGGCCTCTTCCATGCTGCCCGACAAGCCTCGGAAGCGTCGGCGTGCGGACGACGCGGCTCAGACGGTCGCGTGACCTACTCCCTGGAGTACTTCACCACTCGCGAGGGTTGGCGCGACTGGCGGATTGAAGCCGATCACCTGATGCGGCTCGCCGGCGTGCGGCGCGGCGCCCGGGTGCTGGAGATAGGGTGCGGCGCCGGCGGCCTGCTGCGGCTGCTGGCCGAGCGGGGCGCGATGGTGAGCGGCACCGAACCGCTGGCCGACGCCTTGGCCTTTGCCCGGCAGCGGGCGCCCGCCGCCGAGCTGGTGATGGTCGGCGAGGGGCCGGAGCTGCCGTTCGCCGATGCCAGCTTCGATGCGGTGATCGGCCAGCACGTGCTTGAGCACCTAACCGACCTGGATGCGGCGATGCAAGAATGGCGGCGGGTGCTCAGGTCCGATGGTAAGCTGGCAATGGCTACTCCCAACGCCCGGTACCCCGACCCTGCACACTTCGCCGATGATGACCACGATCATGTGTATACACCGCCAGAGGTGACGGCCGCTGCTGTCCGCGCCGGCTTCCACGTAGAGGCTTGCTACACCCTGTTCCCGTACCTGACCCGCAACCGCGTACTGCGGGCCGTGGGCGTCTCCGCCAGCGGCCTCTTTCGGCGGTTGCCGTACTTCAGCGAGCGCGGGCGCACCATCATGCTTGGAGCTTCCCCGTCTTGACGCAAGCAACACTGATTACCGTACTCATGATCGCCCTGTCTGCGAGCCTCACGGCGGGTTGTGGCGCATCCACGCCGGCGGCAGCGCCCGAGGCATCGCAGCCCACCGCCCGCGCCCTTATCGAGCCGATGCGCGGCAAGGTCGCGCTGGACCAGGGGAGCGTTGCTCTGTTTCGCGACCTCGCCAACTACTCGGTGAAGGAGCGGTTCCTGTTCGCGGTACTCGCCTGCACCGATGAGGTGCGGGCTGGCGGCTTCCGGCGGTTCTTCGCGAGTCCCGAAGGCACGATGGGTCCCGAAGCCATAGCCGGCTTGCGCGCGATGGGGATGATCAACACCGCCGCGGTGGTCCAGAAGGCTGCCAACGTCCTGGGGCGCGAGTTTCCGAGAGACCTTGCCGAGCGCCGGCGGGCAGTCGAGGCCAACGTAGCGGGCTTGAACGCACTGGATGCCGAGTTCACGCAACTGCTGTCGGTCGAGGCCGGCGGGATTGAGGTCGCCACGGATACGCTGGCGCGGATGCGGTAGCGACTCGGCTCTTGCCCCCTGAGCCGGGTGAGACAAGTTTCCGCGGGTGTTTGCTGATCATGCAGCAGCGCGCAGGGTAGCCAAGTGGCAACAGACGTTGACCACGGCTTGGCCGCCGACCGGCGACCACCGGGCTCCGGCGCGTTTGAGGCGCTGCTGAATCACGTAGCGA
>CAXNDA010000040.1:0-10631 GCA_964200875.1 Chloroflexota bacterium
GGAACGCTACTTCGCCTGCGGCGGGCAGCGGGAACTTGAGGCCCTTCACCTCTTTCGGGGTGAACGTCACGGTCGGGAACTGTTCGCTTTGCAGCGTGTTTCGCCTCAGGTACATATCCCGCGAGTTACGGTCGCTCTGCAGGCTCTTCACGTCAATCGTGACGTTCGACTGCTCAGGCAGGATCTGCCCGTCGCTGCTAAACACCAGCTTGCCGGTCACGCCCTTCGTCGATCCGACGGCATCGGTCACCACTTGGGTGGCCAGGGTTTCATTCACCATATAGCGCGCTTCATTGCCCTCGGCCGCAAAGTTGAAGATGACCGGCGGCCCCGCTGGCCGGGCAGTCGTGCCCGGCGTCGCGGCTGAGGATCCGCCGGGCACGGTAGCCGGGGAAGCGGCCGGGGCCGCGGGGGCACAGGCAGCGAGCACCAGTGTTGCGCCCATAAGCGCTGCGGATACAAAGGAAAACTGCATCTATACCTCCGGATTAGTTTGGGTCAGAAACCCGGCGCACGAGTGCAGAGGCCTATTTCCTAAGGCACCATGCCAGTGACTCCCGACGCCGCTCGATAGATCAGTACGGGTGTGAGTTACGGCACTGCTGGTGTCTATAGGTTGGGCGCCGGCAGCGGATCGAGCAGGGATTGCACCCAGCGCGCGGCCGACAGCAGCCGGTACTCCGCAAAGGGCGAGGCCGCCAGTTGCACGGCATACGGCAGGCCTGCGCCGCTGAGCCCGCTGGGCAGACTGATGGCCGGCACCCCCAACAGCGTCCACAGCGACTGCATGGTGCGGTTACCGGTGGTGGCCGGCAGGGGGGCGGTGTCGCTGGCCGTGGGGGTCAGCAGCACGTCCACGCCATCGAACACCGGCCACATCTTTTCGCGGAATCGGCGGCGCAGACGCTGGGCGTGCAGATAGGCCGCTGCGGGGGCCAGGGCGCCCGCCTGAATGTACCCCTTGAGCGTGGTGAAGTAGCCTTCCGGGTACTGCTGCACCGAGTGACCATGCACGGCGCTTGCCTCGAGCTGTTGCAGCAGCGCCTGCACGGCGATCATGGTGTCCATGTCCTCGGGCAGCGTCACTTCTTTGAGTTGCGCGCCGGCACGCTCCAGCATGGCGGCCACCCGTTCCACATGCTGACGCACGTCGGGATCGGCGCGGTCCATGTAGTCCCGCACAATCCCCAGCGATGGCGCGTCGGGGCGCTCCAGCACGCGATCGAACATCGGTGGGTCATCGTGGTCGGCCGACCCAGGATCGCGGTCGTCGAACCCGGAGATCGCGTCGAAGATCAGTGCGGCATCCTCCACACTGCGGCACAGGATGCCAACGTGGTCCAAGCTCCATGCCAGGGGAAAGACCCCGTAGCGGCTGATACGGCCATAGGTGGGCTTGAAACCCACGATGCCGCAGTAGGCGGCGGGCCGCAGCACCGAGCCGGTGGTTTGCGAACCCAGCGCCGCCGGCACCATGCGCGCCGCTACCGCCGCCGCCGAGCCCGAGCTGCTGCCGCCCGGCGTGCGCTCCAAGTTCCAGGGGTTCCGGGTCTTGGGCGGGTCGGCGTAGGCGAACTGCGTGGTCACGGTCTTGCCCAGAATCAGTCCGCCCTCGAGCTTGAGCAGCGCCACCGCTTCAGCATCGTAGTCGGGCACGAAGTCTTCAAAGGGCGGGAAGTTCGCCGTGGTGCGCAGGCCCTGGGTGAAGAAGATGTCTTTCACGCCGAAAGGCACGCCTTCGAGCAGGCGCGGTTGCAGCGACGAGAGCTGACGTTCGCTCACGCGTGCGGCCTGCAGCGCGCGGTCGGCATCCAGGGTGTGCCAGGCTTGCACGCGGCTCTCCACCTCTGCGTACCGCTCCAGCAGCGACGTCGTGAGTTCCACCGGCGAGAGTTCGCGGGTGGCTATCTCAACGGTGGCCTCGGCCACGGTCAGTTCATACGGCTGGGCCATTAGAGGTTCTCCGGGTTCAGAATCACGTCGGGCATCGCGGCAGTGTGGTCCAGCGGATGTTGGGCGACGACCCACACATCGTGGGCCAGCGTCCGCAACACTGGTTCCAGTTCCTGCGCGCGCTCCGCTCCGTAGTGAAGCGCCGCCTCGGCCTGAAATGCGGCGACGGTCTGTTCGAGGGTCATTGCGGGGTCCCAACCGGGCATGGGGAAGCCTCCTGCGGCTACTATGGTCACGTCCACTGTACGGGCCCGACTCCGGGTTGCCAACCTGCCGATCGTGGCGAATGAGTTCAGAACCGCTGAGTTGGCCTTGAGGCCTGCGGGCTAAAGCCACACAGCACCACCAAGTAGGGGCGGCCTCGCGCTGCCCTCGCGCCCGGTTGGGAGCATCGTTTGGTTCTTGGGGCATCATGCGGCGCGTAAGGGCAACGCCAAAGGTACCGTCGAGACCACTGGGGCGGGCGGAAAGACCCAACGCCCAACGAAGCCCGCGGCCGCCACGGGGCATCAGCGACTGTCCCTCAAACTAAACGCTTATTGTGGCGAATGACCGCCTATCGGCCTCTGAAAGGCCGCGTTAGAAAAAATTTTCACAAATTAGGCCGTCTCCCCTATGCAGTCCCCCTCACATGGGCTAAAATGCACGCTTGGGTTGGGGCTTCTTTAGCACCACTGCTTTAGACTGCGAGCGACACGAAGTTATGGATCCACGACCGATTCTCGGGATAGCTGATTGGGAGCCTTTGCAGATCATGGTCTATGCCCTGTGGGGGCTGGTGGCAGGCAATGTCAGCTTTGCTGGCCTCATGCTGCTGGGCCACATAGTCATCCCATCGATGTACGCGACGGGGCATGCCAAGAAGTCGGCGCTGGCCTTTCGGGTGCCGCTGACACTGGGTGCACTCTGCTGCCTCGCCTTCTCGGCGTACATGGTGTACCTGTTCCTGTCCAACCTGCCGATTACGTACGACATCTACCCCCGCAAGATTATATAAATGCCTACACTACTACGGTCTGCCGCTGAAAAGCGGCCATCGGCCTTGGCCTTAGCTAAGCCGGTAGTCCACCTAAAGGAGCGCCGATGAGCCGTCGGCCGTCCATCATCGTCGGAGTCTTGGTACTTGTGGTACTCATGGCAGGCATGGTTGGCGCACAGGCTGTCTATAGCCAGTACGCCGCACCAGAACAGCCGGTGAAGTTTACCCACGTCACCCACGCAGGTGTGCTGCAGATGGACTGCACCTTCTGCCACCGCAATGTCGATAAGGGAGCCAGCGCAATGGTTCCGGCAGTGGAACAGTGCATGTTCTGCCATAAGGCCGTCACCGGTGACGGCACGGACCCCGCCAAGCTGGCGGAGATTGCCAAGGTGCGCGATGCCTTCGATAGCGGCAACCCCATCGACTGGATTCGGGTGCACCGCTTGCCCGACACCGTGAGGTTCGTGCACTCGGCTCACATCAAGGCGCTTTCGAAGCCGGGCATGCCTACCGCGCAAGTGTGCTCGACCTGCCACGGCGATGTGCCGTCCATGGGCAAGGTCGGGCAGGTCCGCTCGCTGAAGATGGGTGATTGTGTGGCGTGTCATCGCCAAAACAGCGCCCCCACCGATTGCACCACGTGTCACAAGTAGGCGCACAGGGGAAGATGATGGAGCTTACACGGCGAGACTTCCTCAAGGTTGGCAGCGTAACTGCGGCAGGCGCGGTGGCCTTCACCGGCTGTGCCCCCGCGGCGCGCGAAAGCATTATTCAGAGCCCGTTGCTGATGCCCGAGGACACCCTCAACTCTTTCGAGAACTGGTATGGCAGCGTGTGCAAGCAGTGCGGCGCCGGCTGCGGCATTGTGGTGCGCGTCATCGAAGGCCGCGCCAAGAAGATTGAAGGCAACCCCGACCATCCGCTGAACGCCGGCAAGATCTGCGCCCGAGGCGTCAGCGGCGTGCAGGCGCTGTACCACCCCGACCGCCTCCGGTCGCCGCTGCGGCGCTCGGGCCCCCGCGGTTCGGGCCGCTACACCTCCGTCAGTTGGGAGGAGGCGCTCGGTGAAGTCGCCGCCCGGCTCGACGCCCTCAAGAAAGAGAACCAGGCCCAGTCCGTCGTGATGGCGGTGGCGCCCTTGCGTGGCGTGGCAGCTACCATCACCAAGCGGTTCATGACCAACTACGGCGGCACGGTGTACTCCTTCGAGACTCTGGACAACACCGTGGTGCGTCGCTCGGCCGAAGCGGCTTTCGGCGACCCGCTGCTGCCGAAGTTCGACCTGGAGAATGCCACCTACGTGCTCTCCTTTGGCGCAAACTTCCTCGAGCCCTGGCTTTCGCAGGTCAGCTACAATCGCGCCTACGGCGAGTTCCGCCAAGGCGGAGCCGAGCGCGGCACGCTCATTCAGTTTGAGCAGCGCATGTCGACGACGGGCGCCAGCGCCGACGAGTGGGTGCACCTGCCCAACCCCGGCACCGACGGCGTGCTGGCATTGAGCATTGCCTACGTTATTGTCAGCAAGAACCTGACCTCGGCCGCCAACATTCGGAATGCCACCGGTGGCGCGGGCGCCGCGGCCCTGCGTGGCTTCGAGCCTGCGGAGGCCGAGAAGAAGACCGGCGTTCCGGCCGCCCGCATCGAGGCGCTGGCAGAGGCATTCGCCAAGGCCAAGGCGCCGCTGGCCATCGGCGGCATGGGCGCTGCCGGCCACACCAATGGCCTCTTCAACCTTTCGGCCATCTTCACGCTGAACCATTTGGTGGGCAACGTAGGCCGCAGGGGCGGCGTGCTGTTGAACCCCTCGGGCCCCACCCGCGAGTTCGGCGACCAGATTGCGGCCGACCCGGTGCGGGCATGGCGCGCACTCACCGATCGCATGCAGAACAAGCAGATCAACATTCTGATGCTGCACGACGCCAATCCGCTCTACGGCCTGCCGCCCACGGTGAAGTTCGGCCCGGCGCTGAAGAACGTGCCGATGATCATCAGCTTCTCCAGCTTTATGGATGAGACGACGGCGATGGCAGACCTGATTCTGCCCGATAGCTCGTATCTTGAGTCCTGGGGCGATTACGTGCCCGATCCCGGCGTGGCCTACGAGACGCTGGGCTTGCAGCAGCCGGTCGTGAACCCGCTGTACAGCACTCGCACCTTCAGCGACGCGCTGTTGACCCTCGCCAAGACCGCACCAATGGCCGAGGACATGAAGTCGGGCCTCGCGTGGGAAACTACAAGGGACGCGCTCAAGGCGTTGACCACGCCACTGTACGAAGCCAACCGCGGCTCCATTCGCAAGACCGAGGGTGGCAAGACCATCTCCCAGGAACTGTGGTGGAACAAGGTGCTGGCCGCCGGCGGCTGGTGGGACGAGCGCGGCGTCAAGGCGACGCCCATTGCTCCCAAGGCCTTCGCCCCGCGGGACGCAGCCGACCCGAAGTTCTCGGGCGATGAGAAGCAGTACATGTTCCACCTGAACATCTTCCCCAGCGCGGGCGTTGGCGATGGCTCCATGGCCCACCTGCCGTGGACGCAGTTCACCCCCGACCCCATGACCACCATCGCTTGGCAGACCTGGATTGAGGTGAACCCGAAAGACGCCGAGAAGATGGGGTTGCGCACCAACGATATCGTGCGGGTGGATTCGCCGGTGGGCTCTCTGGAGACCACGGTGTATGTATACCCCGGCATCGCACCCGGCACCGTGGCCATACCGGCGGGCCAGGGCCACACCCACATGGGGCGCTACGCCGAGAAGCGTGGCGCGAACCCGCTCACCCTGGTGGACCCCGAGATGATTGACGCCTCGACCGGCGCACTTGCGTTCAACGCAACCCGCGTGCGCCTCACCAAAACCGGCAAGCGCTATTCGCTGCCACGCATCGAAGGCGGCGCGGTCGAGGCCCGCGAACCGTTTGACTACACGGTGATTCAAGTGACCGATGGCAAGGGTGGCGGGGCCACCGGCGGCCACTAACCTACAGCGATAGAGGCGATATGGCAGAGCCGACGACAGCAGTGAAAGAACGGAAATGGGGCATGGTGGTCGATATCGACCGCTGCTCCGGGTGTCAGGCGTGCGTTGTCGCATGCCAGTCCGAGAACAACCAGATCATCAGCACCGAAGACATTGTGCAGCAGAAGCGGCCGCACGTCTGGATGCGGGTGGAGCGCTACTGGGAGGGTGACTTCCCCAACCAGAAGGCGAAGTTCATGCCGGTGATGTGCCAGCACTGCGAGAACGCGCCCTGCGAGCCGGTCTGCCCGGTGTACGCCACCTACCACAACGCCGAGGGCCTGAACGTTCAGGTGTACAACCGCTGCGTGGGTACGCGCTATTGCGCCAACAACTGCCCGTACCATGCCCGCTTCTTCAATCAGTGGGAGCGCAACACCGACAGCCCGTGGCGGGAGGCGTTCAGTTCGGCACAGATGATTGCGGAGCCGATGAACGAATATCTGAACCCTGATGTCACCGTGCGTACCAAGGGCATCATGGAGAAGTGCACCTTCTGCATTCAGCGCATTCGCCGGGTGACCCGCACGGCCAAGGACCAGGACCGCGACGTGAAGGACGGCGAGGTGCAGCCGGCGTGCGTGCAGTCTTGCCCAACCAGCGCGCTGGTCTTCGGCGACATGCGGGACCCAAGCTCGAAGGTGACCGCCAAGCTGAAGGACGCCCGAGCGTTCCACCTGCTGGAGGACCTGGGCACCAAGCCGTCAGTCACGTACCTCAAGAAGATCGACCCTAACTACAAACCGGCGAAGGGACACTAGGCCAACGCCATGACCGCACACACTACGCACGCCGGCCACGCAGAGGGGCAGGATCACCATGGCGCAGCACACGGGCCGCACCATGTGAATCCGCGCCCGGTGTTGCCGGCCACGCCGCAAGCGCTGACCGCCGACCTGGTCGATCGCATCACCCACCCCAAGCTGGGCGGGCTGTTCGTGGTGTCCGGCCTTCTGTTCCTGGTCGGCATCGCCGGCGTGTTCCTGAAGGTCAGCGGCGGCTATGCCGATCGCAACACCTGGGGCTTCTACGCCGCGGTGTTCGCGTGGGTGCTCTCCACCGGCTGCTCGGCCCCAATCCTCTCGGTGGCCACCCGGCTTACCAAGGGCTACTGGCGCAAGCCGCTGGTTCGTATCGCCGAGCTGTTCGGCGCTACCACCATTCTGCTGGTGCTGCTGTACATCCCGCTCATGCCGGCTATTCCGCCGGTGACGAGCCACGTGAGTTTCTGGGTGAACTGGGAAGGCGCCCCGCAGAACGCCATCCTGCTCTCGGTCTTGGGCTTGGCGCTGTGTGGCATCGGCTACATCTTCACCTCGGTGCGCGCTGATGCGGCCGCGGTTGGCGACCAGACCGGCGGCCGCAAGGGATTGGCCGCGACGCTGGCCGGCCAATGGGGCGGCACCCCCCACCAGTGGAAGGTGATGCGGCAGGGCCTGTCCTACCTCGCCAGCTTCTATCTGATGTTCGTGGTATTCGTCCACTTTCTGGTGTCGGTGGAGCTTGCGATAACGCTGGTCCCCGGCTGGCGAGACCCCATCTTCCCGGCGTTCCATGCAGTTTCGGGCATTCAGGCGGGGCTGGCCAGCCTCATCCTGATGCTGTATGCCATGCGCAGGTGGGGCGGGTACAAGGACTATCTGGTGCTGGACCAGTTCTGGAACCCAGCCAAGCTGCTGATGTCCTTCACCATGCTGTGGTTCTACATGTGGTGGTCAGCGTTCATCATCTTCTGGTATGGCCGCACCCCGGCAGAGCAAGGCGTGCTGCTGGTAACCGGCTTCGGCCCATACCTCTATGTGTTCGTCACCGCGTTCATCCTGAACTTCGCGTTGCCGTTGTTCATGCTGGTCTGGAACCCCATCCGGGTCAGCATTCCGGGACCGGTGGTGGCCTCGGTCATCATCGTCATCGGCAGCTTCTTCGACCGTTGGCGGATCTATGGCGGCTCTTTCGGCACCCACCTGGTGGACGGACAAATCAAGCACGAGGTACCACTCGACCAGCTCCCGATCTTCCGCATGCCCGATGTGCCCGACCTCATGGTCTTGGTGGGCGCGCTTGGCGGCATGATCTTCCTGTTCATGCTGGCCGCCCGCATGGTCCCGGTCATGTCGCTGTGGGAACTCACCGAGGGTCAGTTGCTCACCCGTACCAAGATGATTGGCAAGAACCAAGTCGTGATTATCGGTAAGCCCGAGTAACCAAGGACGCACGATGCAGGAACGTAAAGTTCTCACAGAACTTCAAATCAACGACCGGCTGCTCTGGCCGGTGCTCCAGACCGCCTCGTGGTGGTGGCCGGCCGTCACAGTGGCGGCGCTGGTACTGGGCTGCGGTGTGACGGCGGTGACCATCATGGTGACCATGGGTGAAGGGGTCACCGGCCTGAACCGTCCCATCTTCTGGGGCTTCATGATCGTGAACTTCGTGTTCTGGGTGGGCATCAGCCACGCCGGCGTTATGATTTCGTCGATTCTCCGTCTGTGTCAGGCGGAGTGGCGCCGGCCAGTCACCCGGGCGGCCGAGGTGTTGACGGTGTGTTCGCTGGCCACGGCAGCGTTGTTCCCGCTGATTCACATGGGCCGGGTCTGGCGCTTCTATTGGGTGTTCCCCTACGACTTCGACCGCATGCTGTGGCCGGACATCCGCTCGCCCTTAATCTGGGACCCCAGCGCCATCTTCACCTACCTCACCGGCGCCACCATGTTCGTGTTCATGGCGCTCCTACCCGACCTGGGCATTCTGCGTGACCGCACCACCGGTTGGCGGCACACCTTCTACGCCCTCGCCTCACTGGGATGGCGCGGCAATCCACGGCAGTTCAAGCTGCAGTTCATCCTTGGCATTCTGCTCTCGGGCCTGATTCTGCCGGTGTTCGTGTCGGTGCACAGTATCGTGTCGTGGGACTTCGCGGTGTCGCTGGTGCCGGCCTGGCATGCCACCGTGTTCGCGCCATACTTCGTTATCGGCGCCGTGCACTCCGGCGTGTCGGGCGTGGTCACCATGATGGTGGTGCTGCGCGCCGCCTTCAAGTGGCAGGACTACATCACGCCCGACCACTTCGACGCCCTGGGCCGGCTGCTGGTGGCCGTGGCAACCGCCTGGCTCTACTTCTTCATGCTCGACGTCCTGTTCGCCATCTACGGCGGCGAGACCAAGGAAATCGGCGTGATGGAGCAGCGTATCTTCCAGTGGCCGTGGGGCTTCTTCTTCTTCTTGATCATCGTGCTGGGATACATCATCCCAGTGGGTGCGTGGATGTTCCGCAGTGTGCGCCGCAACATCATGTGGATGTTCGCCATCTCCATCATGGTCAACGTCAGCATGTGGCTCGAGCGCCTCTGGCTCATCATCCCCGGCCTGCAGAACAAGGAGCGGCTGACGTTCGATTGGGCGGTGTTTCAGCCCAGCCTGATCGAGATCATGCTGGTGTTCTCTTCCTTCGGCTTAGTGTGCTTGGGCTTGCTGATGTTCTCGAAGTTCTTCCCGCTGATTCCAGTGTGGGAAGAAAAAGAGGGTCAGCTTTTCCGTGAAGAAATCAAAATCGGTAACCGGATCGTTCCGGCTATCGTTCGGGAGTGAGGGACGGTATGGCGAACACCACCGTACTGGGCGTGTACGAGAGTCCTGACAATGTGGCCGACGCAGTGAGCCGGCTTCGGCAGGCGGGCTACGGGGACAACGACTTCGACATCTACTCGGGAACACCGTATCCCGAGGGGACGTTCGGCGAGAAGGTGGCGGCGCATCGGCTCTACCTGTTCCCGCTAATTGGCGCACTCTGCGGTTTCACCATCGCTTTGCTGATTACCGCCGGTACCCAGCTCTCGTTCCCGATGGTGACGGGCGGAAAGCCGATTCTGGCCATCCCGCCTATGCTGATTATCATCTACGAGGGCACCATGCTGGGGGCCATCCTGTTCACCGTCATCGGCGTGATTTTCGAGTCTCGCCTGCCACGGTTTGACCTCGGTGTGTACGACACCAGGATCACGCAGGGGTACATCGGGGTCATCGTGTCTTGCCCCAGCGAAAAGGAAGGCCACACCGAGCAGTTGCTCAAAGAGGCCGGCGCCCTGGACATCAAGAAAGAGGAACGGCGGGCAGCTCGATGAGTTCGGCACAGGCACCGGGCAGCAACGTGCGTGCAGTGCGGCAGATGGCCGGTCGCCGGGCCCCGCTGTGGGTAGCGCCGCTGGTACTGCTGCTGCTGGCAGTCGGTTGCAGTGGCAACAACACCTACCCCATCGACGTGTTCGTCGAGATGCACTACCAGTCCTCCATCAAGCTGCAGGAGCCGCCGCGCAAGCAGGTCCCCAAGGACTCGGTACCGACCACCGGCAAAGAAGAGGCCTTGAGCTTCGTCGACGCGCAGAAGGCCGAGGGGCCGCGCCGCAGCACGGTGAACGCCGACCGGGCCAAGCTGCTGTTCGCCAAGAACTGCGCGGTTTGCCACGGCGAGAAGGGCGATGGCAAGGGCAAGGTGGCAGAATACTTCGCCCGTGACAAGGCGGCCGTCCAGCCCTCGAACCTGCTGGACGCGGTCACCAAGGCCAAGACCGATGGCGAGCTCTTCTGGATCCTCACCAACGGCCGCGGCCTCATGCCGGCCTGGTACGCCCTGCTGACCGAAGACGAGCGCTGGATGCTGGCGCAGTACGTCAAAGACCTCCGGTA